>NZ_BAAAUT010000016.1:0-129690 GCF_039534085.1 Planomonospora alba | reverse complement strand
CATGGCCGATCATCTAACCGCACCGGCCGTGATCATTTATCAGACACGGCCTAGCTGCCATCAACATCCTCCGCAGCCAGACCGCTGATTGAAGGACTGAAGACAGGCGAGCGTCGAAAGTCTCGGACCTGCACCGCGGCACTGCCAACGAGCAGCGTTAGCAAAGGTGTTAGCAATAGGCCCCCACCGGTGACCGGTGGGGGCCTCTGACCTGGAGCCGCCTAAGGGAATCGAACCCTTGACCCCTTCATTACGAGTGAAGTGCTCTGGCCGACTGAGCTAAGGCGGCGTGCCACGTGTGCGCCACATGGCTTACGGCAGTCTACATGGTTCCGGGGGTTCTCCGCTCCTCCCGATCGCGCGGACCCGGCGACCGGCCGCGGGGACCCGCCGCCCGGTACGGGGAATCCCGGATCGGCGTTCCCCTCCGGCTCCCCGGCTGCGGAGATTACGATCGGCGGACGGTGCCCGTACCGCCGAGCGAGGAGGTCTCGTGTCCGGCAGAGCGACTCATCCCAGGGGCGGCTCGGCCTGGCCGGCGGGGACCCTGGTGTCCGCACTCGACGAGACCGCGCGCGCGGAGCTGTTCGCACTCGGCCATGCGCAGCCGTACCGGCCCGGAGCCGTCTTGATCCAGCAGGGCGACCCCCGGCGCGACCACGTCCTGCTGCTCCGTTCCGCCCGGCCGGGCACGCCCGCCTGCGCCAAGGTCACGGCGGCCCTCGGCAACGGCGCCGAGGCGCTGCTCGGGGTGCGGGTGAGCGGCGATCTCGTGGGCGAGATGGCCGTGCTCCGCGGGACGGACCGGTCCGCGACGGTCACCGCGTGCACGCCGACGCTGGCCTTCCGGATCGCCGCGGCCGACTTCACCGCCTATCTCGACAGGCACCCCCGGCTGTGGTCCGCACTGGCGGCCATGATCGCGGATCGGCTGGACTGGGCGAACCGGCGCAGGCTCGACTTCGCCGCCTTCCCCGTCCCGGTACGGCTGGCGCGGGTGCTCGACGAGCTGGCGACCCGCCACGGGCTCCCCGTCGAGGAGGGGACGGACATCGGCGTCAGGCTGTCGCAACCGGAGCTGGGACGGCTGATCGGGGCCAAGGAGGCGGCGGTGAACAACGCGGTCCGGCTGCTCAAGAAGAACGGGCTGCTGCTGATCCGGTGGAAGCGGCTGGTCGTCACCGATCCGGAAGGGCTGCGCGCCTTCGGCTCCGAGATGTGGTCACCGTGACCGCCCCGCCGGGGACGGCCGGGGACCGGGCGGCCACGGGGCCGCCCGGTCCCGGTGCTCACCGCCAGGCCGCGACGAGCACCGTCCACAGGATCGCGGAGAGCAGCATCAGGCCCGCCCATGGCACGGCCCGGAAGACGTACCGGTACTTGCGTGCGGCGATCTGCGCGAGGAGCCGCGCCATCGCGTGCGCCTCCAGGACCCTCTCGGGCAGGTCGTCGGCCGCAACGGCCCGCTGCGGATGCCCGGCGCCGGTGATGCCGTACCGGCTCCGGACGGACGGCGGCCGCAGGACCGGCCTGACGGTCTGCAGCAGGTGGTAACCGGAGACCAGGAACCCCAGCAGGAACAGGCCCAGCAGGCCGTACCCGATGGCGGCGCCCGCTCCCGCGAGCCTGCCGCCCGCCGCGGACTGCGTGGCGACGATCGCCGCGGCCCCGGCGTGCAGGACGACGAGGACGCTCACCTTCCCGTCGGCGTGCTGAACGTAGTTCTGAAATGCTGCCGCCCTTGCCAGCGCGTCACTTAGGTCCCGATCTGTTGACTTATGCGCCTTTCGCCTGATCCAATGCCCCACTTCGCCACCCTTCTCTCGTCGTCAATCCCAGAGAAGGGCAGAGGAAATGCCCCTAAGTATGGATTAATACGTCTTGCGGATCATCATCATGCTTGATGGTGCTACATCCCCTATCAGTAGGGGATCCCCTCCGACAGTCCTGCCCCATACTCGGGGGCCATACGGACGCGGGCGGCATCGACGGAGAACCAGGGGTGATTCATGGCGAATGGTGATTTCGGGCGTGCGCTCGTCATGTCGAGCGATCTCAAGGGGTACGGGGGAGGCAACGACAAGCGGCACGAGGCCATGCAGCGCGGCTTCGTCGAGGTCCACCGGGGCGCGGCGGCCCGGGCGGGACTCGACCGCACGGCATGGGCGATCCAGGCGGCGGGCGACGGAGAGCTCGCCGTCCTGCCCTCGAACGATCCCGACCCCGTCGTGGTCGACGGATACGTGCGCGCCCTCCACCAGGAGCTCACCGAGCGCAACCGCGGGCTGCCCCCGCGGGAGCGGCTCCGCCTCAGGGTAGCGTTCGCCTTCGGCACCGCCTACCCGTGCGTCAACGGCTACGCCGGCCAGGCGGTCGTCGAAGCGAGCCGGCTGGTCGACTGGGGGCCGCTCAAGCGGCTGCTCGACCGCGCGGAAGAGGCGAGCATCGCCCTGATCCTCTCCGGCAGGGTCTTCGAGGACGTGATACGGCAGGGGCACACCTCCTATGCGGAGGAGGACTTCCACCGCGTCGCGGTCCGCGTGAAGGAGTTCTCCGGCCCCGCGTGGATCTGGGTGCCGGAACTCACCTCCGAGGAGCTCCGGGACCTCCTGGCCACCGCGGAAGAGGAGGCGGACGAGAAAGCACGGGCCGCCACGATCGGACATCAAACGGCAGAGGTCATCAACAACGTGAACGGCCCGGTAAAGGCCCAGGAAATCTCCTTCGGGATCGTCCGGAAATGACCGCCGAGGAACCTCTGCAGAAGGGTGAGCGTCCGGCCGGGAACCCGGCCGGACCCACGCCCGAGTCCGGCGCCGATCCCGAACAGGGGCAGGACGGGGAACAGCCGTCCCCCTCGATGGATGGGCCCGCGCCGGAGAACACGCAGGGCGACCTGGACGAGAGCGCCCTCGGCCAGACCGCCACCGTGATCAACAACTTCTACGCCGAGGTCCGGGCGCAGGAGGCCACCTTCGGCATGGCGGGCGGCGCGTCCAGGTCCATCTCCGGCCGGCTGGAGCGCAAGGACGTCGAGCGCGCGCTCCGGCGCTTCGTCGAGCCCGCCGCCTTCGCCGAGGCGCTGGCGACGCTGCGCGAGCGCCACCTGGTCGTCCTCTCCGGCGCCGAGGACATCGGCAAGTGGACGAGCGGGGTCGCCCTCCTCGACGCCGTCAGGGCCCCGGTGGGCAGAATCGTCGTGCTCCCGCCCAACCGCAAGGCCGACGACCTGATCTCCTCCGTCTCCGCCAAGCGGAACCGCGCCTACCTGATCCACGACTGGATGGAGAGCGGCATCGAGGCGAGCACGCGGCGCTTCACGCTTGAGGCGCTGAGCGCCGAGCTCGTGAAGGCGGACTCCCACCTGGTGATCACCGTCAGCCGTACGGAGGGCCGCCACGGCCTCTCCCCGCTCGAGATCCCGTGGAGCGCTCCGGAACCGCTGAAGCTGCTCGACGCCCATCTCGGCCGGGCCCGTCCCGCCGCCGAACTCGCCGAGGTCCGGGAGCACGTCACCGAGCTGCGCACGCCCCGGCGGATCGTCGAGCTGTCCGAGCAGCTCCGCGGCGGGACCCGCCCGGCCGGGGAGATCCTGGCCGACCTGGCCGGCGACACCGTCTCCCGGTGGTTCGACAGCTCCCCGAAACGCTCAGAGGTGCTGGCCGTAGCGGCGCTCGCCTTCGCCTACGGCATGCCGGAGCGCGTCTTCGAGCGCCTCGTGGTGGAGCTGGAGGCCGTCGCCGACGAGATCGAGCGGCAGGGGGCCGAACCCGAGCGACGCCCGATCGGGGACGAGCTCCCCCAGACCCGGATGCTGTGGGACAGCAGGCACCCGCTGATCGGGACGTCGGCCGAGCCGGGCGAGCGCCGGGTGGTCTTCTGCGGCGTCCGCCACCGCGAGCACGTCATCAGGGAGCTGCACCGCCGTTACGACTACCGGCTGTGGGAACCGCTGCGCGCGTGGGTCCGGGGACTGGCCGAGGACCGGCCGGAGATCCAGGTCCAGGCCTCGGCGGGCCTGGCGTTGCTCGCCCGGATCAACCCGGAGGAAGTCCGCGAGTCGTTCCTGGAGCCGTGGGCCGGCGGAACGGTGCGGGAGCGGCTCGCCGCCGCCAACGCCCTCTCGCTGATGTGCGCCGACGACGCCACCGCCACCCTGGCCCTCACCGTCACCCTGAGCTGGGTGGACGACGCCGGCCAGACGCAGGCCATGACGGCGGCGCTCGCCCTCGCGGGTGCCCTGTCCATCCGCTACCCCCAGCAGGCCGTGAGCTGGCTGTGGTTCCTGTCCTCGCGCGGGGTACGGGTGAGCACGGTCGCGCAGCGCGCCCTCGTCCTGCTGTTCCAGGGGGCGGCGGAGCGGGACGGCGACGCGCTGGCGGAGCTGCAGCTGCTCGCCCGGCACGTCGACTGCGACCTCACCGAGGGCGTGGAGCCGCGCCTGGCACGGCGGGTGATCGCCACGGTGCTCGGCGTGCTGGACGCCGACCGGCTGGACGCCGACCGGCCGGACGGCGACCGGCCGCTCATGTCCTCGCTCCTCCTCGCCCGGCCGGAGAGCGCCGAGCCGATCGGCGTGCTGTGGGCCTGGGCCCTGCACAACGCCCACCACCGCGCCGCCGCGGTCCGGGCACTCTGCCGAGCCCTCGGCGGGCTGAGCGGTCAGGACGGCGCGGTGGCCGCCGCCGAGGCGCTGGGCCGCGCGGTCTGGTCCACGCTGCCCGACGGTGTGGCCGTACTGGTCAGGCGTTCGATCGACCAGGCCCTCACCGACCGGCGCGTACGGCCGCAGGCCCGGCCCACCAGGGAGATCGTCCTCGCCCTCCTCAATGCGGGCACCCCGCGGAACCGACCATGACCCCAAGGAGTCACCGATGCCTCCGCACACCGGATATCCGATCCTCGAAGAGCGCACTCTTCCCCCGCCCCGGCGGCGGCTGGGGCTCTTCACCCGCCGGGACCCCGGCGAGCTTCCGGATGCCCCGCCGGGAACCGTCCTCGTCTTCGCGGTGAACGGCGGCTACAAGGCCTACACCGACAGCGGCCACCTGCGGGGATCCGAGGACGCCGTCGTGGAGGCGCGCTCCGTGAGCGTCGTCTACGTCCGCAACCGGCGGGTCAGGGTCGACGTCGAGCTCCCCTCCGGCGACATGGGCTACTCCTTCCTCCTCAGAGCCACCTTCGAGTGCCGGGTGACCGACCCCGAGGCCGTGGTGGCCGCCGGGCTGGACGACGCCGCGACGGTCCTCCACCACCACCTGCGCAACGACACCGAGCTGATGGAACTCGGCAAGGGGGCGCGGGTCGAGGACGTGCACGCTCTCTCCGCGACCGTCTCCGGCAGGGTCCGGGCGTACCTGGAGTTCTACCCGGCGCGCCTCCCCGGGACGGAGGCGCGCCTCGCCGACGTCGCCGTCCTGCCACCGAACGACATCCTCCACCACGGCCAGCGGATCAAGCAGCTCGGGTGGGAGCAGGAGCGCAAGGTGCTGGAGTGGGCGATCGAGAACCGCGACGTCGCACGCATCGAGGAGATCTTCCGGCGGGGCGCCGAGGCCGCCGCGGCCCTGGCCGCCAGCCGCGGCGAACTGCAGCTGGGCGACGCCGTGTCCATCGCCCGCGAGGCCGAGGTGAACCGGGTGAAGTACCTGACGGATCTGATCGAGCGCCTGCCCGAAGGATCGCTGGACTTCCTGCCCATCGACACCCAGGTGCTCGTCAACAAGGTCATGAAGTCGGTCGCCGGGGTCGAGCCCTTCGCCGACTCCCCCACCGACGCCGACCGGCCGCGGGCCGTCGAGAACAAGCAGGCCGGGGCCGGTGACGACGGCCCGCGGATGATCGGACTGGAGGACCTCGATTGACCACGGAGGCATCCGCGCCCCGATCCCGGCGCACACCGCCCGCGACACCCCCCGCCGCCCGGCGGCTCGACCTCGGCAGGCGGCTGCGGGTCCTGGCCGGGGTCGACGAGGGCATCCTCGACCAGGTCCCGCTGGAGCGCACCCGCTACGTCGGCCTCGGCGGCGTGATCCTGGGGACGGCGGTCGTGGCCGGGATCTCGATGTGGTTCGCGTTGAGCCAGGTCCTGGGCGGCGCCCACATCGCGATGCTCGTCCCCACGGTGATCTGGGCGCTCATCGTGCTCAACCTCGACAGGTGGCTGGTCTCGACCGTCACCGGGATGTGGCAGCGCAGGCTCCTGATGCTGATCCCCCGCCTGCTCGTGGCCGTGGTGCTGGGATTCATCATCGCCGAGCCTCTGGTCCTGCGGGTCTTCGAGACGGCGATCGTCCAGCACGTCGTCGACGAGCGCCAGGAGGCGCGCAACGCCGAGCGGGACCTGCTGGTGGCGTGCAACCCCAAGACGCCGTCCACCGCGCCGCCGCCCCAGGACTGCCGGAACGCGCTGCTCCTGGCTTCCACTCCCGCGGCGGACGAGGCCCGGCTGGCACAGCTCAAGGAGGATGCCAGGAGGCTGAAGGCGCAGGTCGACGCCGGCAGCAGGCGGCACGCCGAGCTGATCGACCAGGCGACGGACGAGTGCGCGGGAAGGGACGGCGCCGGGCTGAGCGGCAGGGCGGGATGGGGTCCCCGCTGCAGGCGGCTCCAGCAGGAGGCGGACGACTACGCGGTGCGCAACCGGCTGAGCGCGAACGCCGCCGAGCTGCAGGCGTTGAACACGCAGATCTCCGAGCTGAGCGGATCGCTGGCGACCACGCGGAACGAGTACGGCAAGCGGGTGGAGGACGCCGTCGAGGCCCGGGTGGCCGCGCTGCCCGGCCCGGAGGACCCCGTCGGTCTTCTGGAGCGCATGCGCGCCCTGGACGAGGTCACCGCGGAGAACACGTACCTGTTCGGGGCGAGCTGGCTGTTCCGGCTCTTCCTGATCCTGATCGACTGCCTGCCCGTCCTCGTCAAGCTCATGGGCGGCACGAGCACCTACGACCGCATGGTCGAGCACGAGAACCGCGTCCGGGAGAGGATCCACGACAAGACGCTTCACTACAGCGCCGAGAGGCGGCTGGGCGAGCTCGAGCTCCAGGCCTACCGCGACTCCGAGGACCTGCGCAGGCGCCGCCAGCGCATCGACGTCGAGGGCAAGGCCGCCGACGCCGGGATGCGGGCCGAGGTCGAGGAGATGGTCAGGAAGCGGGCCGAGGAGCTGAGCCGGCGGGGCGATCGCACGGAACGGCGCAACGGCGCCCACGTGGGCACCGGGCTGACGAGGCCGTTCTCCGGCTGAGCCGCCGCCCACCGCGCACCGCCCCGTGGGTCTCCGTCTCCGCCGGGCCACGGGGCCGCCCGGCGGAGACGGAGCCGTCCCCTCACGCGGGGGACCGCCCGGAGGCCGGCCCGGCCAGGGAGACCTCCCGGAGCGTCCCGCCGGGGGCGAGTTCGAGCACGGCGACCGTGTCGGCCGGGGACGTGCCGTGCCGGACCTGGGAGAGGCAGACCACGTCCGTCGTGCCGACGCGCTCGCGGTACGGCACGTGCATGTGCCCGCAGGCGTGCACCTGCGGCCGGAGCGTGTCGGTCAGCATACGGATGCGACGGCATCCCACGGGGGCCCCGCCGCGGTGGCGGTAGGCCAGGCCCGCCGGCCAGTCGTGGGTGATCAGCAGGTCGATCCGCCGGCCACGCGCCGCCTCGAGGAGGTGCTCGACGTGCGGCCCGGTGAAGTAGCCGTACTCCTTCAGCCGCCCGGGGGTGACCGCCGGAGGCTCGTCGGGCTCGCTGAAGTGGCGGGAGTAGATGCCCGACAGGAACGCCACGCGGAGCCCGGCGATCTCCGCCACCCCGGAGCGCCCCAGGAAGTGGAAGCCGGGCGCCCACTCGCCGGGCCCGTGCGCGTCGAGCGCGGGCCACGGCTCGTGGTTGCCGCCGATGAAGTACAGCGGCGCGCTCATGGCCTGCAGGCCCGCGGCGAACCGGGGGAAGTCCCCGACCTTGCGGTACTTGGCCGGGCCCGCCACCCCGAGGCTCTCGGCCTCGTCGCGGTTCGGCTCGGCGTCGCCGACGCTGAAGATCACGTCGACGGGGCCGGCGTGCCGCCGGACCATCGCGTCGGCCAGGGTGAAGTCGGCGTGGATGTCCCCGATGACCGCGAATCTCATGGGCCGCATCATGGCGAGCCGCCGTCGCGCCCCACAACCGGGTTTACCCGCCCGCCCGGCGGCTCCGTCCCGGTCCGGGGACCCCCGCACCACCGGCAGGGACGGCGGCCGGTCAGCTCTCGGCGGCTCCGCCGTACGCGGCGTCGTGCTGCCTGCGCGGCGAGCAGACCGAGGCGGAGGGGCAGGCGCAGCGCCGCCCGCCGTCGTCCAGGCGGACCACGACCGAGTCCGAGGGCACGTTGCGCCCCACCACGGTCCCCGGTCCCTCGGGCGTGTCGACCTTCAGGCCGGGCCGGGGCATCCGGTTGTGCGCCTCGGCGTAGAGCGGGTGCTCGTACTTCAGGCAGCACATCAGCCGGCCGCAGGCGCCGGCGATGCGCATCGGGTTGACCGGCAGGTCCTGGTCCTTGGCCATGCGGACGGAGACCGGCTCGAAGTCCTTGAGGAAGGTCGCGCAGCACAGGTCTCGGCCGCAGGGGCCGATGCCGCCCTGGAGGCGGGCCTCGTCGCGGGGGCCGATCTGGCGCAGCTCCACCCGGGCGCGGAGGTTGCGGGCCAGGTCGCGCACGAGCGCGCGGAAGTCGACGCGGTGGGGTGCGGAGAAGTAGACCGTGTAGACGTTGGTGGAGTCGAGGTAGTCGACCCCGACGACCTTCATCGGCAGCTCGTGCCGCCTGATCAGGCGCTTGGCCACGCTCCGGACCTCGGCGCGGCGCCGCTTGTTGGCCTCGTCGCGGGCGAGGTGCTCCTCGGTGGCGATGCCCTGGCAGACCGGGAGGCCGCCGATCTCCTCACTCGTCCACTGCGGCGCCCACACGCACTCGGCCACCTCGGGACCGGCGTCGGTGGGCACGAGCACCTTGTCGCCGACCTTGGGACTGTGCCCGCCGGGATCGAGGTAGTACAGCCGACCGTAACGGGTGAAGCTCACGGCCATGATCATGCTCATGCGACTCCCGGATCCACACTCGGAGTACGGCTACCGCCCACCCTACGCGCCGTTGCCGTCCCGGTGGGATAACACACAATCCGGGACGGTCCACGGCGAACCAGATCTCGGTGGGGTGTGTCCACAGGATGTGGACACACCCCACCGAGGATCACCACCCCGGGATCAGCACTCGCGCTCCCCGAGCAGACAGGCCAGGTCGATGACGTTGGACACGCCGGGGAGTCCTCGGACGGCCTCCATCACCACCTGAGAGTCCGCATCGGTCCTGGTCTTGACGCGGAAGGACTCCGGCAGGTCCTCCATCTGGATCGCCTCCAGCAGCTTCGGATAGTCCGCGAACTCCGCTGTGAATTTCGCGTAGGCCGTACCCCTGTCCTCGAAGACGACGAGTTCCGCCTCCGGGAGCGCGTCGAGCCTCCGCCGGATCTCCTCCTTCTGCGCCGCCGTCACCTCCCTGTTCCCGCAGTGCGGGTAGTAGTCGTCCTCCGTACAGAGGAAGATCGACACGTCCGCGCGGTCGGCCCGATCCGAGGAGGCGCCGGTCATCGCCATGGCGATGACGTGCTCCTGCGACAGTTCGGGCGTGGGTGGGCCGGAGACCTGCCGTATGACGACCGTGGCCGTGAACACGGTGGCCACCACCACGGCGGCTGCGGCGGCCGTGGTGAGCAGGCCGGGAAAGCGGATCCGGTGGCGGGCGGGAGCCGTCAGCGGGCGGACTCCCACGGCGGTCCCGGCGGCGGCGGACAGCGCGTCGCGCAGACGCTCCTCGGCGACGGCGGCCGGGCCGGGGACAAGGACGGATTCCTCCCCGTGGGGGCGATCTCCGATGGCGGTCATGATTCCTCCCCAAGCTTCCGGGCGAGCGCGGCCAGGCCGCGCGCGAGGGTGGACCGGGCGGTGCTCGCGCCGATCCCCATGGTCTCGGCGATCTCCGCGTCCGACAGGTCGAGGTAGTAGCGGAGCACCAGCGCCTCCCGCTGCCGCTGTGGCAGAGTGCGCAGCGCGAGGAGCACCTCCCTGCGCTCCTCGCCGAGCAGCGCGGCGTGCTCGGCGGACCAGACCGGCGGCTCGTACGGCACGGCCCGCCGGAACGCCACCGCCCGGCGGCGCAGCACGGAACGGGCCCCGTTCAGCACCGCCGAGCGGATGTAGGTCAGCGCCTTATCCGGGTCCCGCAGGCGGCGCCGTCCGGCGTGCGTCCGGGTGAACGCCTCCTGCACGACGTCCTCGGCTGTGGCCTGGTCGCCCACCATCAGCAGCGCCAGCCGTACGAGCCCGAGGTGGTGCTCGGCGAACAGCCCTGCCACGTCGACGCGCTCCCCGGCCGAGAACTCTCCGGGGGAGAGCAGCTCTGTCTCAGGTTCCGGGGACGTCCCCGGCAATGACACGATCACGTCACAGAGACGCCGTACCGGCCTGTCCGCTGCTCCGTCCACGGGAATTCCATCCTGCCCGCAGGGGACTCCGGAACGCTCCGCACCCCGCGCCGGAGAGTTCCGGCCCCGTACGGTCCCGCCCGCCCGCGCCTGTCACGCGGGTCCCGCCCGCTCAGCCCGCGAGCGCGGTGAAGGTCTCCTCCCAGCGATCGGCGATCATGGAGATGTCGTAGCCGCGGGCCGTGTCCACCGCGTTGGCGGCCATCCTGCGGCGGCCCTCCTCGTCGTCGATCATCCTCAGCAGCCCCGCCGCGAGGGCGTCGACGTCGTCGGGAGGGACGAGCAACCCGTCGTGGCCCGGCGTGATGATCTCCCGCGGTCCCCGGGGGCAGTCGAAGCTGACCACCGGCACCCCGCACGCGAACGCCTCGATGATGGTCATGCCGAAGCCCTCGAACCGGGAGCTGACCGCGTGGATCGAGGCCTTGGCCAGTTCGCCCTCGATGTCGCCCGTCGGCCCCATGAAGGTGACGTTGTTGTGCAGGCGCAGCTTCACGGCCAGCCGGACCAGCCGGTCGCCGACCCGGCCCTCACCGTAGATGCGCAGCTTCCAGTCCGGCCGGGCCTCGACCACCTGGGCGAACGCCTTCAGCAGCCGGTCGTAGCCCTTGACGGGCACCAGCCGCCCGGCGGCCAGCACGATCCGGTTCTCCTGGCGGGAGCGCGGGCGCGGCCCGGCCGCCAGCCCGTTGCCGATGGTGAACACCCCGGTCCGGGCACGGCCGAGCATGGCCCGGTAGTCCCGCTCGTCGGCCTCGGTCAGGGTGACGACGGCGTCCAGTTCCGGGTACCAGCGCCGGATCTCCTCGAAGATCCCGGGCTTGTGCGCCTCGAAGTGCAGGTGCTCCTGGGCGATCCTGACGACCCGGCGGCGGGCGAACCGGGCGGCCATGATGTTGAGCCCGGCCCGCGTGGTCACCAGTACGTCGGTGCGGAGCCGGCGCAGCTCCCGCCGGAGCACCTCGTCGCTCCAGGCGGTGAAGGAGGTGTAGGCGCGCTCCTCCGGATGGATCAGCGCGCTGGGCTCCCGGCTGAGCCGCTCCGCCCTGCCGGTGTACGGCCAGCGCACCCGGGCCCCCTCGCGCAGGTCCACCAGCGCGCGGAGCCGGACCCGCGGCCCCAGCGGGAGGAAGGGCTCGTCCGCGTGGCGGAAGACGCTGATCACCTCGACGTCGTGCCGGGCGGAGAGCTCGGTGGCCAGATCGAGGGTGGCACGGACCGTTCCGCCCATGCCGTAGGCGTTGAGGATCAAAAAGGAGATCTTCACTCGCTCTCCTCCTCGACCGTGCAGGCGACGGCCAGGGCGTCGGTGTCGGTGAAGTAGGGCCGCACCCGCACCCGCTCCACGTACTGCGCGGGGAAGCGCACCTTGGTCTTCTTGCCCGTGACGTCGTCGAGGCGGGCGGCCAGTGCCAGCCGTACCTCCCCGATCTGGGCGAACAGGTCCCAGAAGACCCGCCGCCGCGTCTGCCCGGCGGCCATCGGCTCGATCGCGACGGTCCCGGTGAAGCGCCGTCCGGACAGCACGGCCCGCCCGTCCGTCTCCGGCCCCTTGCGCGCCGCGGCCACCAGCCGGGCCGGGCCCCCGGGCGGCTCCCCGTAGGCGACCACGCCCTGCACCGTGATCACGCCGTCCCCCGGATCGACCCGGGTCACCTCGACGTACGGCTCGACCTCGCGCACCATCAGGGCGAGGGTCCCCCTCGCGGTCCGGAACGCCCGGATCTCCCTGTCGCGCGGCCGGGCGGCGTAGGCGGCCATCCCGTCCAGCGAGAAGCCGGGATCGTCGGTGGCGACCGGCTCGCCGTGCTTCCAGACCGTCCACATGCCCGCGGCCAGCCCGGTCAGGTCGGTGCCCGCGCGTTCCCGCCCGGTCTCCACGTGCCGCAGGACGATCTCCCCGTCGTCCGGCTCCGGCCACTCGATCCTCAGCGTGTCCTCGTCGTCCACCCTGCTCGTGACAGCCCGCCTGCTTCCCCGCGGGGTCACCTCACGGCGTATTCCCATGCTGACCAACGGCCCCCTGGTCCTCTCCGCTCATCCCCGAAAGAGCAGGACACGCTCAACGATTTATAACGAATATGTCGAGTTTCGCTGGGATTCTAACGATCTCTTCCTGATCTTTGAGGGGAGTTAACCCAGATCGGTTCCCCATAACGCGAAAACACGGAAATGGACCTTCCTGTCACGGACGGTCTATTTCTCTCCCCCTACCAGGGGATATCCACCGCCAAGCGGCTGCCGGCCGGCACCGCCACGGGCGGCGGAGACGGGAAAGGGCCGCCCGGAACCGCGGATCCGCACCGCACGGCACCGCGGATCCGCACCGCACGGCGTCACAGAAGCGCCGCGCAGGACCGCAGAAGCGAGCCTCGCGAAATCACAGACGCGGACCGCACAAGCACAGGCTCAGGCACACGGCGTCACAGACGCGGGCCGCGCACGGTCACAGGCGCGGATTCCGCAGGGACAGCGTCATCGCCTCGACGGCCATCTGCGGGTTGACGTTGGCCGCCAGCCGCCGCCGGCACAGCATGATCGCGTCGATCCTGCGCAGGGTGTCCTCCGGCGTGGAGGCGCGGGCCAGCGCGTCCAGGTCGGCCCGGCGGTCGTCGTTCGCCAGCTCCACCGGCGCGCCGAACTGCACGGCCAGCACGTCGCGGTAGAACGCCGCCAGGTCCAGCAGCGCCGCGTCGATGACGTCGCGCTTGGTCCGGGTGGCCCGGGACTTCTGCCGGTCCTCCAGGTCCTTGAGCGCCCCGGCCCCGCCCCGCACCAGCCCCTTGTTCAGGCCCTTGCCGGTGGAGCCCTCGCCGTAGACCTTGCGCAGCTCGGCGGTCTCCGCCTCGTTCAGCACCGCGGTGACCGCGGCGGCCTCCTCCTCGGCGGTCTTCACCAGCCGCTCGGCGGCCGCCACGCACTCGCCCACCCCGGTCAGCGACGCCGGGATGGACAGCACGTCCTCGCGCCGCCTGCGGGCCTCGGCGTCCAGGGCGAGCCTGCGGGCCCGGTCGAGGTGCCCCTGCGCGGCCCGCGCGGCGAAGCCCGCCGTCTCCGGCGGCACGTTCTCCCGGGTGGCCAGCACGTGGGCGACGGCGGCCGGGGGCGGGGTGACGAGCGGGACCACCCGGCACCGGGACCTGATGGTGATCATCATGTCGTCGGGGGAGGGCGCGCAGAGCAGCCAGACCGTCCGCGGCGGCGGCTCCTCGATCGCCTTCAGCAGGGCGTTGGAGGCGCCCTCGGTGGCCCGGTCGGCGTCCTCGAACAGCACCACGCGCCAACCGCCCAGCGTGGGGGCGCCGGCCGCGCGGAGGATGAGCTGCCGGGTGTCCTTGACGCCGTACGACAGGCCCTGCGGGCGGACGGTCTCCAGGTCCGGGTGGGAGCCGATCGCCACCTGGTGGCACACGTCGCAGTGGCCGCATCCCTGGTCGGGGCAGAACAGCGCCGCGGCGAAGGCCCGCGCCGCCGCCTCCCGGCCCGACCCGGGCGGCCCGGTGAACAGCCAGGCGTGGGTCATCCCCGACCCGCGGCCCCCGGCCAGGAGCTCGGCCCCGGCCGCGGCGGCCCGGCGGAGCGTCTCCACCGCCCGGTCCTGCCCCACAAGGTCATCGAAGACTCCCACGCCGTCAAACCTACCGCCGGCGCCGCACGGCTCAGTCGCGGATGGCCGGCATGGTGCCGGTGACGTCCTCGGCCTCCCGGGGCACCGGGTCCGGCAGCACGTCGCGCACCCGGTCCTGGATGAGCCGGGAGATCTCCTCCTGCGTCAGCGTCCCGTCGACGACCAGGTAGCGGCCGGGATCCGCGGCGGCCAGCGCGCGGAACTCGCGGCGCACCCGCTCGTGGAAGTCCAGCGGCTCGGACTCGATCCGGTCGGCCGCCCCGCCCAGCCGGGTGAGGCCGAGCTCCGGCGGGGTGTCGATGAGCACCGTCAGGTCGGGCACGAGGCCGCCGGTGGCCCACGTGTTGAGCTCCGCCACCTCCCCGCGGTCCAGTGCCCGGCCCGCCCCCTGGTAGGCCAGCGAGGAGTCCACGTAGCGGTCGGAGACCACCATCGCGCCCCGGTGGAGCGCCGGCCGGATGACCTTCTCCACGTGCTCGGCCCGGTCGGCCGCGTACATCAGCGCCTCCGCGCGGGGGGACAGCCCCTGGTGCACGGCGTCCAGCAGGATCGCCCGCAGCCGCATGCCGATCTTGGTCGAGCCCGGCTCCCGCGTCTGCACCACGTCGAAGCCCTGGTCGCGCAGCCAGATGGCGAGCAGCCGCGACTGGGTGGTCTTGCCCGATCCCTCGCCGCCCTCGAACGCGATGAACATGCCGCGCGGCTCCTCGGCGCCCTCCGGCCCGGGCCGCTCCCCGCGCACCGCCGCGACCAGGTCGGCGAGGACCGGCACGCCCCTGCGGTCGTCCATCTGCCGGAAGGAGACCAGGCCGACCCCGGCCGCGAGCAGCCCGCCCGCCAGCAGCACCAGGTTGGAGCCGTCGAACCGGTAGACCGGCTCGCCGCCCACCACGACCTCGTGCGCGCCGTACAGGCCGGCCAGGGCAGGCGCGACCGCGACGACCAGCAGCAGCGTGACCCGGGCCAGCGACTGCAGGAAGGAGAACGTACGGCCCCGCAGGTGGTCCTCCACCTCCAGCCCGATCATCGTGTAGCCGATGATCCAGGCGATGCCCGCGCACGCGCCCAGCAGCACGGTCAGCATGACCACGATGGCCAGGTTGTGGACGAGCGCGGCCGCGGCGAGCACCAGACCGGCCACCACGATCGAGAGCCCGAACAGCCGCCGCCGCGAGAGCCCCCGCAGCAGCCGGGGCCCGAAGAACATGCCGGCCGCCATGCCGGCGAAGACCGCCCCGAAGACCACACCGTAGGCCGCGTCGCCGCCGCCCAGCGTCGTCACGTAGACCTTGGCCACGCCGACCACCGCGCCTCCCGCGGCGAACGCGCCGAGCATGCCGGTGATCAGCCCCCGGACCAGCCGGTCGCCGCCGGCGAACCGCCAGCCCTCGGTGATCTGCCGCAGCACCGACGGCGCGGCGACCGCCCCGGTGCGGCCGCGCGGGATGTCCCGGAGCGTGAAGACGAGGGCCGCCGAGGCGAGGTACGCCAGCGCGTTGACGGTCAGCGCGAGATAGGTGTCGCGCTCGGCTAGGTACGGGACGAGGCCCGCCAGGGCGTCCCCGGCGACCGACAGCACCGCGAACAGCAGCGCCGCGACCGGGGCGGTGCCGTACGTGACCAGCAGGTTGAGCTGGTTGGCCTCCTCCAGGCGCTCCTTGGGCACCAGGTTGGGCACCGTGGCGTCCTTGGCCGGGACCCAGAAGAGGTTGACGCACTCGACCAGGAACGTGGCGATGATCAGCCACCGGTAGTCGGCGTCCGTCAGCGGGATCGAGATCACCAGGGCGAAGCGCGCCAGGTCGGCGGCGACCATCGTCAGCCGGCGGTCGAACCGGTCGGCGAACGCGCCCGCGAGCGGCCCCAGCAGGATGGCCGGGAGCATCTTCACCACGAAGACGCCGCCGATGGCCAGGCTCTGCGTCTGGTAGCCCGACTCCGCGGTGAGGTTGCCCGCCAGCGCGGTGAGCGCCAGGAGGTTCAGCCAGTCACCGAGGCTGCAGACCGACATGGCGGTCCACAGCCTGCGGAAGGGGGCGCTCGCCAGCACGTGGGGGGGCTTGCGGCGTGCGGTGCTCCGGCCAGGGGAGGTCATGACGTCAGGGTATCCGTGTGCTCGTCGGGCGGGGGAAACATGAGCCGGACGGATATACCGGCCGACTCCTCGCATGAGGGAGGGTAGTACGCCCATCCCGCACGCCACAGGCGGCACGTCCGTCACCCGCCTGCGACGGACCGCCCCGGCCCCTCAGGCGCGCAGCTCGAGCAGGGTGATCTCCGGAGGGGCGCCGACCCGGACCGGCGGGCCCCAGAACCCGGCCCCGCGGGTGACGTAGACCTGCGTGCCGCCGACCTCGCCGAGACCCGCGACGACCGGCTGCTGCAGCGGCACGGCGAGGTTGAACGGGACCATCTGGCCGCCGTGGGTGTGCCCGGACAGCTGCAGGTCCACGCCGTACTCGGCGGCCCGGGCCGCCTGGACCGGCTGGTGGGCCAGGAGGACCACCGGCCGGGAGCGGTCCCGTCCGCCGAGCGCCCGCTCGAAGTCCGGCCCCCCTCCGGATCCGGCGGTGTCCGGGGTCCCCACGGGCCCGGAGCCGGGCCCGCCGGCCGCCCCGGCCAGGTCGTCGACCCCGGCGAGGTCGAGCACCGCCCCGGCGTGGGCGATCTCGACCCGCTCGTTCCGCAGCGAGCGCACGCCCAGCTCGTGCAGCTCCTCCAGCCACTCGCCGGGGCCGTTGGCGGTGTAGTACTCGTGGTTGCCGGTGACGAAGTAGGCGCCGTGGCGGGACTCCAGGTCCGCCAGCGGGCGGGCGAGCCGGCCCAGCTCGGCCACCGTGCCGTCCACCAGGTCGCCGACGATCGCGACCACGTCGGCCTCGAGCGAATTGATCATCCGGACGATGCGCTGCGAGTGCCCGATCCCGGTGAGCGGGCCGAGGTGGATGTCGCTGACCACCGCGAACCGGAGCCCGGACAGGCGCGGGTCCAGCCGGGGCAGCGTCACCTTGACCGACTCGATCACGGGGTCGCCCAGCGCGGTCCGCACGCCGTACCCGACCGTGGCCAGCGCGCCCGCACCCGCGACGGCGGCGGCCGTCCGGGCGATGAAGAGCCTGCGGCCGATCGCCTCGCCGGCCCCGTCCGGCCCGGCGGCCGCGGTCCGCGTGCCCGCCCGGGCCGGGACCGGCTCACCGGCCGCGCCCCCGTCCGCCACCGGTCCGCCCGGTGCGCCGCCGTCCGCCGCCGGTCCGCCCGGTGTCCCGCCGTCCGCCGCAGGGTCGTCACCGGCCGTACGGCGCCCGCGCTCCCGGCGGCCCAGCACGGCCAGGGCCAGCGCCCGGGGGACCTCCAGGACCACCAGGAAGACCACCAGGTAGAACATCACCGCGAGCCAGAAGAACCCCGGCCAGGCCAGGAAGTGGCCCCACTCGCTCCGGGAGCCGATCATCGCCACCGGGACGAGCGCGCCCAGGCCCGCCAGCGCCCAGGTCAGCGCCCGGCGGGTGCGTCCGGGGAGCGTGGTCGCCCGCACCAGACGGTGCCAGAGGTAGCAGTGGACCGCCGCCACCACCCCGAAGACCAACGCCACGAACCCCATGACAACCTCTCGTCCCTCCCAGGTCCGCCCGCCGCGCCCGGTGTCCGGGCAGGAGGACGGAGCGCCGGACGCACCCGGCGCGCTCTGGCAGAACGCCCGTGGCGGCCGGTGCGTTCCCGCAGCGCTGAGAGGACTCTCAGCTCTTGCTCTTGGCCTTCGCCTTGGTGGTCCGGGTGGTGGTGCGCTTGGGCGCCGGGCCCCGGGCGCGCCGGTCGGCCAGCAGCTCGGCCGCGCGCTCGGTGGTGATCTGCTCGACGTCGTCGTCCTTGCGCAGGGAGGCGTTGGTCTCGCCGTCGGTCACGTACGGCCCGAAGCGGCCCTCCTTGACCACGATCGGCTTGCCCGAGACCGGGTCGTTGCCCAGCTCGCGCAGCGGCGGCGCGGCGGCCCGGCGGCCCCGGGTCTTGGGCTGCGCGAACAGCTCCTTGGCCTGCTCGATCGTGACCGTGAACAGGTCGTCCTCGGAGGCCAGCGAGCGCGACTCGGTGCCCTTCTTGATGTAGGGGCCGAACCGGCCGTTCTGCGCCGTGACCTCGACCCCGTCGATCTCCCCCACGACCCGGGGCAGGGAGAGCAGCCGCAGCGCGTCCTCGAGCGTGACCGTGTCCAGCGTCATCGTCTTGAACAGCGACTCGATCCGCGGCTTCGGCGCGTCGGCCTTCTTGGTGCGCTTCTTCGCCCCCTCGGCCGGCGCGGGCTCCTCCGGGAGGATCTCCGTGACGTACGGGCCGAACCGGCCGTCCTTGGCCACGATCATGTGCCCGGTGACCGGGTCGCGGCCCAGCTCCCGCTCCCCGCTCGGCCGGGAGAACAGCTCCTCGGCCTTCTCGGCGGTCAGCTCGTCGGGCGCCAGGTCCTCCGGGATGTTCACCCGGGCGCCGTCACGGTCGAGGTAGGGACCGTAGCGGCCCACCCGGATCATGATGTCGGTGCCCTTGATCGGGAACGAGCTGATCTCCTTGGCGTCGATCTCCCCGATGTCGGTGACCAGCTCCTTCAGCCCCTCCTCGTCACCGCCGTCGCCGAAGTAGAAGCGGCGCAGCTCCGGCACCCGCTCCGCCCGGTCGTTGGCGATGTCGTCGAGGACCTTCTCCATCTCGGCGGTGAAGTCGTAGTCGACGAGGTGGCCGAAGTGCCGCTCCAGCAGGTTGACCACGGCGAACGCCAGGAAGGACGGGACCAGCGCGGTGCCCTTCTTGAACACGTAGCCGCGGTCGAGGATCGTCCCGATGATCGACGCGTAGGTCGACGGCCGGCCGATCTCCCGGTCCTCCAGCTCCTTGATGAGCGAGGCCTCGGTGTAGCGCGCGGGCGGCTTGGTCGCGTGCCCCAGCGTGGCGAGCTCGCTCGCGGTGAGCCGGTCGCCCTCGGTCAGGTTGGGCAGGCGCTTCTCCGCGTCGTCGCGGTCGGTGGCCGGGTCGTCGGCGCCCTCGACGTAGGCCCGCAGGAAGCCGTGGAAGGTGATCGTCCGGCCCGATGCGCTGAACTCGACCCGCTCGCCCGCGGCGGACGCGCCGCCCACCTTGACGGTGACCGACTCGCCGACCGCGTCCTTCATCTGGGAGGCGACGGTCCGCTGCCAGATCAGCTCGTACAGCCGGAACATGTCGCCGGTCAGGCCGGTCTCGCCCGGCGTGCGGAACTCCTCGCCGGAGGGGCGGATCGCCTCGTGCGCCTCCTGGGCGTTCTTCACCTTGCTGGCGTAGACGCGCGGCCTGTCCGGCACGTACGCGGCGCCGTACAGCTTGATGGCCTGGCTGCGGGCGGCGGCGACGGCGGTCTCCGACAGCGTGATGCTGTCGGTCCGCATGTAGGTGATGAAGCCGTTCTCGTACAGCCGCTGGGCGATCTGCATGGTGGTCTTCGCCGAGAAGCCGAGCTTCCGGCTGGCCTCCTGCTGCAGCGTCGTCGTCCGGAACGGCGCGTACGGCTTGCGGGTGTACGGCTTGCGCTCGACGGAGACGACCGTGTAGGCCGTGCCGGCCAGCCGCCCCGCCAGCGCCCGGGCGGCCTCCTCGTCCAGGTGGAGCACGTCGGCGGTCTTGAGCGTGCCGTTGCTCGCGAAGTCGCGGCCCTGGGCGACGCGCCGGCCGTCCACCCCGGTCAGCACGGCGGTGAACTCGCGGGGGCTCTCGTCGCGCCCGGTGTCGAACCGGGCCTGCAGGTCCCAGTAGCTCGCGCTGGTGAACGCCAGGCGCTCGCGCTCGCGCTCCACGACCAGCCGGGTCGCCACGGACTGCACCCGGCCCGCGGACAACCGGGGCTTGACCTTCTTCCACAGCACCGGGCTGACCTCGTAGCCGTAGAGGCGGTCGAGGATGCGCCGGGTCTCCTGGGCGTCGACCAGCCGCATGTTCAGCTCGCGCGGGTTGGCCACCGCCTCCTGGATCGCCCGGGGGGTGATCTCGTGGAAGACCATGCGGTGGACCGGGACCTTGGGCTTGAGGACCTCGCGCAGATGCCAGGCGATCGCCTCGCCCTCGCGGTCCTCGTCGGTGGCGAGGTAGAGCTCGTCGGCGTCCTTCAGCAGCTGCTTGAGTTTGCTGACCTGGGCCTTCTTGTCGGCGTTGACGACGTAGAGTGGTTCGAACCCATGGTCGACGTCGACGCCGAGGCGGGCCCAGGGCTTGCCCTTGGCCTTCTCGGGGATGTCGTCGGCCTTCTCGGGGAGGTCGCGGATATGCCCGATGCTGGACTCCACGACGTAGCCGCGCCCGAGGTACCCGGCGATGGTCTTCGCCTTGGAAGGCGACTCGACGATCACCAGGCGGGTTCCGCCGGCGTTGCCGTTCTTGGCTGGCACGCTGCTTCCTACCTCGCTGTTCGCATTCGTTCCCCGTTCGCTCCCCCTCGGGCTACCCGATCCTGGTCGGGAGCACTCCCGGGGGAAGCCGCAAGGACGCACAATAAATGCCGATGAGCACCGACGTCCCTCAGCCCACCTTTCGGAGACTAACCGCTGTGCTGGACTACTCCTACTTGGTTCTTCATCTTCCGCGTGGCACCTCCAGGAACGCGGCCCGGCAGATCCTGACCGAGCACGCAGAATACGGCGGCTGGGAGCTCGACCGCCTGCGACTGTATCCCGACGGCCGCCGGGACGTCCGACTGCGCCGGAAGATCATACGCGCGACCAAGACGATGTGACCTCGGACACGCTGTCCGGATCCGGACATGGCTTTGCCCGCCCCGGGCCACGCCCCCGGAACGGGCAAAGCGTCTGTGCCGCTCCCGGCGGAACCGGGAGGGCGCCCCGCGCCGGGCGGCGCGGCGAGCGGTACGGCCGCCGCTCACCCCGCCCGGCACGGAGCCCGGCCGTCGGGCCGGGTCGGTGGAGTCTCCGCCGTCCTAGCCGCGGACCCGGCGGGTGCGGACCCGGCGGGTGGCCGCGAACAGCGTGGCGGAGGCGGCCGCCATCCCTCCGAGCACCAGGGCCAGCAGCGAGCCGGAGGTCATCCCGGTCACGCCCGCGGGACGGGCGGCGCTCATCAGACCGATGTCACCGACGGGCACGGCCCTGGTCAGGCCGGCCGCGGGGAGCGAGGAACCGGCGGACCGGGCGGGCGCCTCGGAGAGCCCGGGGACGCTGCCGGCGGCGGGCGCCGCGGACGGGGCGCTCTGGCTGTTCAGCGCCGGGACGACGGGCAGCGCCGGGAGCAGGCCCGAGGAGCGCTTGCCGTGGTGCTTGCCCGACGGGCCGTGGCCCTTGCCGTGGTGCGAGCCGCCGACGTTCGCGCCGCCGAGGCATCCCGCGGCGGCGTCGCCCAGGACGGCCACCGCGTTGCCGCAGACGTTGACCGCCGCGGTGATCGGCGCGACGACCTGGTTGCCGCTCAGGATGCCGCCGTCGCCGCTGGTGCGGTTGCCGCCCGCACCGCCCTTGCCCGACTGCTTGACCGACGCGCCGCCCTTGCAGCCGGCGAACGCCTGGCCCAGCACGGCCCCGACGGAGTTGCCGCACACGTTCACCGGAGCGGTGATCGGCGCGACGACCTGGTTGCCGCCGAGGACGCTGCCGTCGCCGCTGGTGCGGTTGCCGCCCGCACCGGAGCCGCGGCCGTGCCCGCTGTGGTAGCCGTGGCCGGGCTTGCTGCCGCCCCCGGTCACCTCGGCGCCGCCCTTGCAGCCGGCGAACGCCTGGCCCAGCACGGCCCCGACGGAGTTGCCGCACACGTTCACCGGAGCGGTGATCGGCGCGACGACCTGGTTGCCGCCGAGGACGCTGCCGTCGCCGCTGGTGCGGTTGCCGCCCGCACCGCCCTTGCCCGACTGCTTGACCGACGCGCCGCCCTTGCAGCCCGCCTTGGCGCGGCCGACGACCGCGACCGCGTTGCCGCACACGTTCACCGGAGCGGTGATCGGCGCGACGACCTGGTTGCCGCCGAGGACGCTGCCGTCGCCGCTGGTGCGGTTGCCGCCCGCACCGCCCTTGCCCGACTGCTCGACGGACGCGCCGCCCTCGGAGCGGGCCGCCGACCCTCCGACGACGGAGACGGCGTTGCCGCTGATGTCGACCGGCAGGGTGATGGGGAGGTTGAGCTGGTTGCCGCCGAGGACGCTGCCGTCGCCCGAGGTCTCGTCGGCGAGGGCCGTGCCGCTGCCGAGGGCCATGACGCCCAGCGCGAGAAGGGCCGCAGGGCTCGTCCTCTTAACCCACGTACGCATGCTTTCAAGCTCCTTGTGGTTCATATAGGGGGTACCTGACATCCCGTGCGTGGCATGCGGAGGCGGACGAGGTCCCGGTGGGGACCCGCACAGCGGACACCCACGCAGCCGTCACGAGAACTGGAATCGCTCATCACCCGTTGTGCGGAACGGCTCCCCGCCCAGGGGGACCACGGCGCGTTCCGCCGACCGACGCGTCCATATGGGGAGACAAGGCCGGTCCGCGCGACGGGATCAGTCGGGAGAGAAAGAAGGGTCGTCCGCCGCTGTGCGGACGACGGGAGGGAGCACGCACGCGAGCGGTGCCCGCTGTGCCCGCAGGCGCGGGTCGAAGACGAACCGCGCGATGTCCCCCACCCCCGGTCCGAAGAGACCGGATCCACCGTTGCTCTGCGGAACGAAACCGTTCGCGCCGGCGTGGTCGACGGTGGAACGCGCCGGGGATCCCGGAGACGACTGGCTGGTGAGCCCGTCGACGCCTCGCCCGGCCATTGCTTCGGCGTTTCCTGTCGCCGACAGATGACCGCTTTCCGTGGGGAAGTCACCGGCCGGGGAGGCCGGTCCGGAAGCGGCCGCACCGAGGGCGCCGGAGCCCGCCGTCTCCGCTGCCGCCTCCGACACCACCTCTGTCACCGCGGCGGTGTCCGCGGCCGCCGGAGCGGCGCCGAGGAGCCCGAACACGACGGCGAGCAGCCAGCCGACGGCGAACAGGCCGCCGACCGCGAGGACCCGCCGGACGGTCGACCGGGCACCCGTCGCGGACCGCACCGCCCGGGCACCCCGGACGGCGGTCGCGTCATCGGAGGAGGGACCCACGGGCGCGCACGGGACGGCGGGCGGGAGAACCTCCCGCAGACCGTCCGGCGTGCGCGCCACGTGACCTCCCCAGCTCCTGGCAAGGCTGTGTGAACACAGCCCCCCTTCAACGGAGAGTTACGCTAGCACTACGTCGAGTCAGTGCAATGGTTTTTCGGAGAACGCCTCAGCAGCCGTCCAGGAAACGGTCAAGGACCCGCACGCCGAACCGGAGCGAGTCCGTCGGCACCCGCTCGTCCACCCCGTGGAACATCCCGGAGAAGTCCAGGTCCGCGGGGAGCCTGAGCGGCGCGAACCCGAAGCCCCGCATGCCCAGCCGGCTGAACGCCTTCAGGTCGGTGCCGCCCGACAGCGTGTACGGCACCGCCAGCGCCCCCGGGTCCTCGGCGGCCAGCGCGTCGGCCATCGCGCGCACCAGAGGACCGTCGAACCCGGTCTCCAGCGCGATGTCGTGGTAGACGAACTCCCTGGTCACGTTGGGGCCGAGCAGCTCGTCGATCGTGGCGAAGAACTCGTCCTCGTAGCCGGGCAGGAACCGGCCGTCCACGTGCGCGACCGCGCTCTGCGGGATGACGTTGGCCTTGTAGCCGCCCGCCAGCATGGTCGGGTTGGCGGTGTTGCGGAGCGTGGCGCCGATCATCCGGGCCAGCGGCCCGAGCTTGGCCACGGTCGCCTCCGCGTCGTCGGCGTCCAGCTCCAGCTCCAGCGCCTCGGAGACCTCGGCCAGGAAGGTCTTGACGGTCTGCGTCAGCCGTACCGGCCACTCGTAGCGGCCGATCCTGGCCACCGCGTCGGCCAGCTCGGTGACGGCGTTCTCGTCGTTGAGCATGGAGCCGTGCCCGGCCCGGCCCCGGGCGGTCAGCCGCATCCAGGCGATGCCCTTCTCGGCCGTCTCGATCAGATAGAGCCTGCGGGCCTCGTCGAGGGAGACGCTGAACCCGCCGACCTCGCCGATCGCCTCGGTGCAGCCCTCGAACAGGTCCGCGTGCTTGTCGGTCAGCCACTGCGCGCCGTACGAGCCGCCGGCCTCCTCGTCGGCGGTGAAGGCCAGCACGACGTCCCGCGGCGGGCGGCGGCCCTCGCTGAGCCGCTGCCGGACGACCGCGAGGATCATCGCGTCCATGTCCTTCATGTCGACCGCGCCGCGCCCCCAGACGCAGCCGTCGGCGATCTCCCCGCTGAGCGGGTGGTGGGTCCAGTCGTCGGCGTTGAAGGGGACGACGTCGAGGTGCCCGTGGAGCAGCAGCGCGTCCCGCGAGGGGTCCTCCCCCGCGACGCGGGCGACCACGTTCGCCCGGCGGCTGTCGGACTCCAGGATCCGCGGCTCCAGGCCGACCTCGGCCAGCTTCTCCGCGACGTACTCGGCGGCGGCCCGCTCACCCGGTCCCGCGTTGTCGCCGGCGTTGGTCGAGTCGATCCGGATCAGGTCGCGGCACAGCTCGACGACCTCGTCCTCACCATTGAGCGCGGTCATGTCGACTCCTTCGGTTCAGTACGGCTTGCGCCTCCCATCCTGCCGTCGCCGCGGCGGCGCCGGTATCCCCCCTCGGACCTCGACGGTTTCCGATATGACGCACGCTCAAAGGTTTGCTAACCTAGGTCCGCCGACGAGGGACGACGGTCTCGCGTGCAGGCACCACGTCCGGGTGGCGGAATGGCAGACGCGCTAGCTTGAGGTGCTAGTGCCCTTTGCGGGGCGTGGGGGTTCAAGTCCCCCCTCGGACACCCAGGAGGCCCCGAGTTTGTGCAGGTCACAGGCTCGGGGCTTTTGTGTTTTCGCCACCAGAACGAGCCGTGATACTGCTCTGATACTTCCGGCCTTGATCAGCCGTTGCCGCCCATGATGGCGGCGAACCTCTCGACCGCTTCACGCTGGATCGTCGGGAGGCAGTGCGAGTAGATGTCGAGCGTGATGCTCACCGTCGAGTGCCCGAGGCGCTCGCTCACGATCTTCGGGTTCACGCCGGCAATCAACATGATCGTGGCGTGCGTGTGGCGGAGGTCGTGGAGCCGGATGTCGGGCGGCGGCTCGATCCCCTGCTTGGCCAGTTCCCTACGGCAGCGGGCGAGATGCTCCTTGAACGTGCGGCTGAACCGCTCAGGGTGCCGCCACACGCCCTCATGGTCACCGAACACGAGAGCGTCGCCCTGGGCAAGCTTGAGGGCCAGGCCCCCGCGCTCCTTCTTGTGCTGACGGAGGAGTGCCACCGTCGCGGGGTCGAGGTCGATCACGCGGGCTTTGCAGCTCTTCGTGGTGCCCTCCTGGATCTTCTTCCCCTCCCCCTTGATCCTGATCAGCCCGACCGACCGTCGAACGCTCATCTTGCCCTTGTCGAGGTCGAGGTCCCGCCAGCGGAGCGCGAGGAGTTCACCGCGCCTGATGCCCGTGTAGGCCAGCACGAGCCACGCACTATGGAGGGCGCTGTTCTCCCGTGACCAGTCGAGGAAGGTCCGGAGCTGCTCGTCGTTCCACGGGTGCATCTCGGGGGCTTTGGCCTCCTTCGCGGTCGGCGGCTTGGCCTTGTCAGCGGGGTTCTTGGCGAGAAGGGCGGGCTCGGCATCGACTGCGGCCTGAAGCGCCGACCGCAGGATGGTGTGGATGTAACGGACCGTACGCGCGGACAGACCCTCGCCGATCAGCTCTCCCTTGCCGTTGCGCATGCCCTCCTTCTCCAACATCACGTACAGCGCCGTGATCTTCGCGGAGGTGAGGAAGCCAGGGGGATGCTGCCGATGTACGGCTTGAGGTGCAGCCGGATGTTCTTCTTGTACGAGGCGACGGTGCTGTCAGCCTTGCGCAGGCCGTTCACCCAGTCGTCGAGATAGCCGCCCGTGGTCTGCTTGGACGGCTCGATGAACTCGCCCTTGTCCACCTTTGACAGGGCCTCACGCACGGCCTTCTGTGCCGCCGCCCTCGTGGTCCACGGCCTGCCCTCGTCGTCCCGACGACGGAGCACGGGCTTCTTGGTCCCGTCCGGCTGAGGAACCATGAACTTGATTCCGAACTGCGTCTTGCCGTTGGCAAGCTTGTATTCGAAGACGCCACCCTCGCCGGGGGACCTCCGCCGGGGCTTCTTCTCGTCTTTACTGCTCACTCGTTCTCTGAGCTTGCTCCGCTTTGGCGGACACCTTCGGTGTGGTGATCAGGCCGCGACAGCGGCCTCGTAGGCGGCAGGGCTAACGTAGCCCAGACTGCTGTGCAGTCGATGCAGGTTGTACCAGCCCTCGATGAACTCGAAGACCGCGCTGCGGGCAGCGGCCCGGCTGGGCCAGGCCCGATCACCGAGCAGTTCGCCCTTCAGCGTGGCGAAGAACGACTCGGCCAGGGCGTTGTCCCAGCATTGACCGGTCCGGCCGGCCGACAGCCGCACCCCGAGCCGCTCGGCCAGCTCGGCGAACGCCCCACTGGTGTACTGAGCTGACAGCCGCGGTCCGAGTGGAAGATCACTTCTTGGGCGGGGCGGCGTCGTCGGCAGGCCGCTTGCAGGGCGTCGGCGACCAGCTCGGTGCGCAGGCGATCGGCGGTGGCCCAGCCCACCACGCGACGTGAGGCGATATCGATGACCGTGGCCAGATACAGCCAGCCCTCCTCGGTCGGCAGGTAGGTGATGTCCCCGCACCAGCGGGTATCGAGCGCGGCCGCATCCGGGGTGAAGTCCCGGCCGATGAGGTCGGGACGCAGCGCGGCGCACGGATCGGCGACGGTGGTCTGCTGCCGGCGGCGCCGGTGGCGGCCCTGCAGCCCGGCCGCGCGCATCAACCGGGCCACCCGGCGCCGGTCGCAGCCGGTCCCTTCCCGTTGCAGGACCGCATGGATGCGCGGAGCGCCGTAGGCGCCCCGCGAGTGCCGATGGACCTCGGCGATGCGCTCGGCCAGGTGCGCATCGCGCACCGCCCGGGGACCGGGCGCGCCCTGACGGCGGGCGTAGAAGGCGGATCAGGAGACCTCCAGCAGCTCACACGCCCGTTTGACGTTGTGGCCGCCCTGCTTTTCCGCCTCGATGAAGGGATGCACCTTCACCGGGTCTCCTTCGCGAAGAAAGCCGTGGCCCGCTTGAGGATGTCGACGTCCTCGCGCAGGCGGCGGTTCTCCCGCCGCAGCACGGCCAACTCCTCGCGCTCACTGCTGGTCAGCCCGTCACGTCGGCCGGTGTCGACCTCGGCCTGGCGGATCCAGTCGACCGCGGTCTCGGTCAGGTCGAAGTCCTTGGCCACCTGGCCGATCGAACGGTCTCCGCGCCGGCACAGCTCGACGATCTCCGCCTTGAACTCACGCGTGAACGAGCGGCGAGGACGCGGTTTCTTCTTCCCCATGTGCTCCATCATGGACATCCTTTCGGGGGCGAGCCCCTGATCTCGGATGTCCGTCAAACCGGATCAAGCCCAGTCGAACTCCAGGAGCATCGGGGCCGACGTGGCGTTGCGCTCGCGTTCCAGATGAGAACCATGTTCGGAGGGCATGACCGCGACGGTAAGAACGCGTGATACCGCACCTTAACGAGGTTGCTCGTCTTTGACAGAGGGCGAAGTGTGGGGGCCGATCTAGAAGACGCATGGCAATCTCTGGCAAACATCTTGAGTCCGGTCATCCAGCATGCAAACTCAAGCACAGCACGTCCAACCCCGTAGGAGGACCTTATGGCACTGCGATTCCTCGGTAAGGACCCCGACAGCCCCGACGGTGACTCGCCCACTGTCTGGGAGGACGGTGACGACTACATCCTCCAAGGCTTCGTCACCACCGAGCCAGCCGTCCTCGATCAGGTCGGCGACCTGCCAAAGGGGGAAACGGTGATCCGCTTCCCCAAGCGCATGATGCAGTTCTTCCCGGAGGTAGCCGGTGCCAGCCGGACGGACGCTTGAGCAACTCCTCGCCGACTGCCAGCACACCGCCGTACATCTTGAGATGCGTGACGTGTACGCCCTGAACGATCCCAAATTCGATGCGTGGAAGGCCGGCCATCGCATCGACCTCAACGACCGTTCCTCATGGTGGCGTCCGTGGCTCCAGAACATCGTGGACGCGGTTACTCGCGGTGTGGAAGTACGACGGGCGCGGATCGTCTCCGAGCCGGTCAGCAACTACATCCGGTACGAGTACGACATCACCGTGCCCAATCTCCGGGCCGGCGAGCAGGTTCGCTGGCTCCCCCGTCGTAGGGCGACCGACCTGGCCTTGCCCGGCAACGACTTCTGGTTGTTCGACGGCGCTACCCTGCTCATTCACCATTTCAGCGGCGAGGGCGACAAGGTGGACAGCGAAATCATCACCGACCAGGCGGTGACCAAGCTGTGTGCTGAGGCGTTCGAGGCCGTCTGGCAACGCGCCGTTCCTCACGAGGACTATCGGCCCGTCTGACCATCCATGAGCACGTTTCCCTCGTCCAGCGCCCAACGGGCGCTCGAAGTGATGGGCGCTCGTCTCCGGAGCATCCGACGCGAGGCCAGCCTGTCCGGTCGCGATCTCGCGCGGCTGGCAGGTTGGCACTCGTCGAAGGTAAGCCGTATCGAGCATGCCCAGCGCACCCCTTCCCCCGCCGATATCCGCGCCTGGTGCCGCCACTGCGGAGTGCCGGAACAAGCACCTGACCTGGTGGCCTCCCTTGAGGCGATCGAGGGGATGTTCGTCGAGTGGCGGCACATGGAACGTACTGGGCTGAAGAAGGCTCAGGAGGCGGTCGTGCCTCGATGGGAGCGGACACGCCACTTCCGCATTTACTCTTCCAAGCTCATTCCCGGACCGCTGCAAACCCGTGCCTACATCGCCGCCATCCTGTCGGCACTCATGCGGCGTCGCGGTCTCCGAGACGATGTCGAGGCAGCGGTTCAGGTGCGGGTGGACAAGCAGCACGTCATCCACGAGGGCGACCATCGATTCGCCGTGGTTCTGGAGGAGAGCGTCCTACGCGCGCCAATCGGAGGGGCTGACGTTATGGCAGGGCAACTCGGCCGCCTCCTCACCGTGAGCGCCCTGCCCTCGATATCGCTCGGCATCATCCCCTCGACGCTGACCGGTCCACCATGTGGCCTGTGGAGGGGTTCTTCATGTTCGACGACGCCGAGGTCACCGTCGAACTTGTCTCCGGCCACCTGACGGTCACACAGCCCCACGAGGTCGCCTTGTACGCGGGGGCGTTCGCCGAACTGGCCGCCCTGGCGGTGTATGGCAAAGCCGCCCGTGTTTTGATCACCAAGGCGATCCAAGCCGTGGATGGCTAACGACGAAGGACCTATTGGGAAAGTCTCTGGCGGCGCCACAGTTGTGCGGGGGCCTTCCCGATATCCCTATTGCGGTCGCATCAAGTCGATGTCCTCGCCCCATGCGTCCAGCACCGTGCCGTGCCCGGCGCGCCGGGCCGCTGCCTCGACATCGGCGAAGAGGCGTCGTTGCAGGGGCACGTCGCCCGTTCGTGAGATGCGGTCCACGGCGTCCAGCAACATGCCGGTGTCCCAATCGGGCAGCGGGTATCGGGTGAGTTCCCATTCGAGGTACTTGTTGTAGGGGCGGGGGCGTCGGTCCATTGCGAAGAGCAGCTCCAGCAGAAACCGGATGCTGTCGGCGGCGTCGAGGCGGGCGGCGAGTGAATGTCCGTCACGGTCGTTCTTGACGGAGCGGTAGAGGGAGTTGGCATAGGCGTCGAGCCATTCACCGGAGTCCTTGAATGCTTCATCGGCGTCCAGCCGTGCCTTGGCGGCCAGAATTTGGGCGATGCCTCCGTCGAGCCGATCGAGCGCGATCCTGGCGCGGGCGAGGGCGTAGCGCTCGAAGCCGGGCATTCCGGCCGCGCGAAAGTCGGCGAGGGAGATGATGACGAGGTCGAGTTCGGGGGTGCGGTGGCCCGTAAACCGAGTGAGATCCGATGTCGCGCCGTCGGCGAGGACGACGTACAGGTCATAGTCCGAGTGCTCGGTGATCATGTCGTCGTGGGCGTGGGAGCCCTTGAGGACGAGTCCGACGACGGCAGGGTCGGCGGCGGCGAGTTCAACGAATGCTTGGTAAGTGAGGGGCTGCTGAGCGGGCATCATGTGACCTCGGTGGGACGGCTACGCCTGTCAGGGCGGCCCCACCTGTCGGGGTCACCCGCACCGTTGCGGCGGCATCTGGCCTCCGCCCCGGAAGATCAACGCACGGCTGGACTCTATCGCCCGAGCCGTCGAAGAGGCAGCGAATCCGAGGGCGAGCACCGCCTGTCCTGATTCTTGGCGTGATACTGCCGCCTATGTATCCGGGTGTTCTTGGATGCACAAGCCAAAGATCGAAAACCGCTTTGGACCAGCTCACGGCAAGTTTCTAGGTATCCGGATGCCCCCCGTTGTCCCCCGGGTGCCGAGAGTTCAAGTCCCCCCTCGGACACATCTTCACCGATTGAAGAGCTCGCTCTCCGGAGCGGGCTCTTCTGCGTTGTTCCGGCTTGTCGTGCGGGTCCCTGTCCCGCACGCGGTGGTCCGCGGAGCATTCGTGTTCGTGATCCGCTGAAACCGGATCCCCATGGTCACCCGGTGCGCGCTCAGGCATGACCGGCCTCGCGTTCGGCGGTGTCCATGTCGTCGTCGGTGACGGTCCTCATGCCCGCGATGAGGAGGAGGATCAGCACGGCCATGGTGGCGAACACCGCGCGGAGCCCGAAGACCGAGGCCAGCAGGCCGCCGGCCGCGGCGCCGAGCGGGCGGGTGCCCCAGGCGACGAGCCGGTAGCCGCTGTTGAGCCGGCCGAGCAGCCGGTCGGGGGTGATCCGCTGCCGCAGGGAGACCGTGACCACGTTCCACAGGACGATCCCGGCGCCTCCGATGAAGAATCCCGCACCGGTCGGGAGAGGGTGAGTCGTCGCCGCCGGCACGCCGACCAGCAGTGCACCGCATGCGAAGGCCGTCACCAGGGAGCGCGCCCGGCCGAGCAGTCGCTCGATCCGTTCGGCGGCCAGCGATCCGCACAGGCTCCCGGCGGCGATGGCGGTCAGCAGCAGGCCGAAGGCAGGCTCCGGCAGCCTCATCGCGGACTCCGGCCCGACCGCGTACAGGACGAAGACGGCCAGTACCGCGTTGGTGGCGAAGTTGAACACGCCGACCATGACCGCGAGGGTGCGCAGCAACCTGTGGCGCCACAGGAAACGCAGTCCTTCGGCGATGTCGGCGCGCAGGCTGGTGCCTCCCTCCCGATCGATCCGGAACGACCCGCGCACCAGCAGGAGCGGGGCCACCGCGAGGATCCACATGATCGCGGGAGCGGTGAAGGCGACGGCGACGCCCGCGGCCATGAGAAGACCCGCGAGAGGCGGGCCGATGAACTCGTTCGCGGTCAGCTCGGCCGCGTACAGCCGTCCGTTGGCGCGTGACAGCCGGTCGCGGTGCACGATCTGGGGAAGGATCGACTGCGCTGCGGTGTCGTAGATCGTTTCTGCGGTGCCGAGGCAGAACGCGACGGCGTACAGCGCCCAGATCGAACCGGTGCCGAGCACGACGAGCAGCACGAGCCCGGCGAGCAGCGCGACGCGCGCCGCGTTGGCGGTGAGCATCACCTTCCGGCGGTCGAGCCGGTCGGCCATGGCGCCGGCGTGCAGCGCGAACAGCAGCCAGGGAATCGTCAGCGCGATGGTCAGACCCGCGATCAGCGCAGGGGAGCGGGTGACCTGCACGGCCATCAGCGGCAGCGCGATGCGGACGATGCCGTCGGCGAGGTTGGACAAGCTGCTGGACACCCACAGTTTCCCGTAGGAGGCGCCCAGGGATGATCGTCGTGTTGGAGAGGCGTGCGCGCGAGTGGAGTTCATCACGAATGGAGCTTCTTCCATCGATGGATAAAAATCGATCGATGTATTCCAGTCCACCAGTAGATACGATGACGGCCGTGGGCGAACAGGTCGGTGCCGGACAGGGACAGCAGCCGGACGACTCTCCGCGAGTGCAACGCAGACGTCGCGCGGCGACGGTCCGCGAGGCCAAGGCCCTGGCCCACCCCCTGCGCGTGCGCATCCTGCGCCTGTGCGCGCAGCAGGAGCTGACGAACAAACAACTCGCCGACCGGATCGGCCGCGATCCGGGTACGGTGCTCTACCACGTACGGCAACTCGCCGAGGCGGGATTCCTGGAGTCGGCGCCGATCCGCACCGGCGCCGGCGGCGCGCTGGAGAAGCCCTACCGGTCGACCGGGCTGTCATGGTGGCTGAGCACCCCGGTGGATGCCGCAGACCCACAGGCCGCACTCGCTCCGATCGAGGCGTTCCAGAACGAGCTTCGCGAGGCGGGCCCGGAGTCCGTCCAGACGTTCGCCCGGTTCATGCTGCACCTGTCACCCGAGGACGCCACTGCGCTGGAACGCCGCATCCTCGCGATCCTCGACGAGTACATCGCCACGGACGGCGAACGCCTCGGCGAACCGGCCTACGGCGGCATCGTCGTCCTCCACCGGCTCGCCGCCCAGTGAGACGCTCAGGCCGGGCCTCGCTCTCCGTCGCAGCTCCGCCAAGCGCCTGATCCACCATCCTACTTTCAAAAACAAGCTTATTTTTGAAAGTAGGCGAGCTACGATGAGCGCATGGCCGTTTCCGATGAGCGGACCCGCCTTGTGGTGGAGGATCTTGCCGACCTGCTCTCCCTCGCCCAGCACCGGGCCTCGGACCGCGCCCTGCACGCCGCCGTCCGGCGCATGACCCAGCGGCACGACCAGGGACCGCATCCCTCCGCGGTCCGCCTGGCGACAGCGGCCGAACTCCTCGATGTGACCCTCCCCACCGTCCGCGCGTGGATTCGCCACGGCGTCCTGGAAGCGGTGCCCGGGCGGGGTGTCGCTCGGGTCTCCGCCACCTCGCTGGCCAGAGCACTGGTCGTGCTGCGCGAAATGGAGGAGGGCGAGGCCGGCCACCGCCGCCTGGCGAGAGTCATCGACGCCCTCCGCGATCGGGACCTCCTGCAGCGAGCTCAGGACACCATGTCCGACACCGCTGATTTCGTGGAGTACTCCGAGGACGACCTGGAGGAGTTGCTCCGCTGATGAGCCGACGCGCTCGCCGCGCCGGAGAAGTCTCCCGACCGGCCCGGTTCCGCATCATCGTGGCCAAGCACGTCGATGTCGCCGTACGGGACACCCGGACACCACGGCGTGTCAGGGATGCCTTCGTGCACGTCCATCGCGACGCGGCGCAACGGGGATGCGCGGCCGGCGCGCCGACCGAGGCGTGCACGGTCTGGGTGTCCAGGACCACCGCGGTGGGGTCCTCTCACCGTCCGGCCTTCTCCCGGACCTGGCAGCGCAGCAGGTCATGGATGGTCTGGCCGGTGCCGTCGTCGCGCCAGGCGGCGAAGTAGCAGTACACCGCGGTGTGCGGCGGCAGGCCATACTGACTGGACACCGACGATCATCAGGGGTCGCGTCTGTCATCTCCGCGTTGGGGCGCCCTTACTCGGTCACTCGACCCAGGGGTGCAGTCTCACCGTCCGAGAACGCAACGGCCTTGGCCTCTGTGTTCGCCATGACCATTGAGGACCGTCGCGCAACGTCGCCTCAACCGGTACACGGACGGTGCCCGAGTCCTTCGGTGGCCCTACGCCACCGCCGCGGCCAGGCGGGTCAACGACCCGTCGAGCTCGTCGGCGGAGATGACCGGCAGGCGAGGCACCACTGCCGGGTGGGTGACCGCCGTCCAGTCGTAGGTCTGGGTCACCTCGGTGTGACCGTCGTCGATCGGGATGAGCTTCCAGGTGAAGCGGTCACCGGCCGGGCGCTGACCCGGTTGGCCGGGGGCCCAGGCGATGACCCGGTTCTCGGTGAAAGCCACGACGTGGTTCTCGATCAGATAGTCGCCGATCTCATCGTTGTGCATAGCCATGACGAAGGTGTCGCCGACGGCGTCGACCAGGTGGGAGGTTCTGGCCTGCCGCAGGAGGCCGGTGGCGTCGAGTTCGGGGTGGCGGCGGGGGTCGCGGAGCACCGCGAAGATTCGTTCGGCCGGGGCGTCCAGCACCCGGGAGACGGTGGTGTGGGTCGGGCCGTCCATGGTGACCGGGTCGGGGTAGAACCGAGCCCATGCGATCCGTCCGTCGCGGGTGGTGAGCACCACCGGGCCGCGCAGCACCACCGTCGCCCCGGTCGGGGCGGTACCTCGCATCTCCCACTCCGACCACAGCTCGTCGCCGTTCTGGGCGTGGCGCAGGATCTCGGCCTGCAGGTCGGGCAGCCCGGCCAAAATCTTCGTCCAGTTCGCGGCGACCCGGTCGGAACCGATGAACCCCTCGGCCGGTCGCAGCGGTCGTTCGGCCACGTAGTCCTCGGTGAAGCAGCCGGCGATCCGCTCCGGGACGTGGGAGTTGATCGCCTCGCGCAGAGCGTGGAGGGCCTGGGGCAGCATGCCGTCGATCTCCTGATGTCTGGTTCGTTCTGACACCCTCGAGCATGAAGATCGGTGGTGCTGCCCGGCAACCGGACAACGCCCGGACAACGCCCGGACACCGCCGCCCTGGTGAGCATAATTCAGCTCATGAACGATTCGTCGAGACCAGCGCGGAAGACGAGCAGCTTCGCGGCCATGCTGCGCGACCTGCGGGAAGCCAGGTCGCTGACCCAGCAGGAGCTGGCCGCCGCCGCCGGACTGTCCGTCGACGCGGTCAGCGCGTTAGAACGCGGGCGGCGGACCCAGCCGCAGCCGCGCACCGTGCGGTCGCTGGCCTCGGCGCTGCAGCTCCGCGACGCCGACCGCATAGCGTTGCTGTCCGCCCTGGGCCGGGCCGGGGACGGGGCCCTCGAAATGCCGCCCCGTACGTTGACGCCCCACCGGCCGTCGCCTCCTGCCGTCCCGGTGTTCGGGCGGGACGACGAGGTCGCCGAGATCGTCGCCGCCCTGCGCACCACGCGGGGCCGGCTGGTGACGCTCACCGGCCCGGGCGGGGTGGGCAAGACCACCATCGCGCTGGTGGTTGCGAATATGGTGGCCGCCGATCACCCGGGCGGCGTGTACTTCGCCGACCTGACCAATGTCACCGACCCCGACGACGTCGTCGCCGTCATGGCCCGCGCCGCGGGATCTCACGCCGACACGGTGACCGGCCTCGGCGCGCACCTCGCCGGGGCGCCGGTCCTGCTCGTGCTCGACAACCTGGAGCGCGTGACGGCCTGCGGCCCGCAACTGGTCGAGCTGCTGGCGGCATCCCCCGACGCGGTGATCCTGGCCACCAGCCGCGTCCCGCTGCGGGTGCGCCGGGAACGTGAAGTGCGCATCGCCCCGCTCGGCCCGGCGGCGGCCGTGCGGCTCTTCGACGAACGGCTGGCCGCCGCCGGCGTGCCACCGTCCCCCGGGAGCGAGGACGACGGTGCCGTCGCGCAGCTGTGCCGACGGGCCGACGGGCTACCACTGGCCATCGAGCTCCTGGCCGCCGGGGCCGCCCGACTCGGGCCACGGGCACTGCTCAAGTGGGTCGATCAGCTGCCGGATCTGCCGGTGGCCGGCCCGCGGGACCTGCCGGCGCGGCAACGCACCATGGCGGCCACCGTCGAGTGGAGCTGCCGGATACTCGGCCCCGCGGCCCGGCGACTGCTCCCCCGGCTCGCCATGGTCCCGGGCAGCTTCTCCCTCAACACCGTCGACGCGATCGCTGCGCCGGACGCGACGGGTGCGGCGGGTGCGGCGGGTGCGCTCGCCGAGCTGATCGAGCACTCACTGGTCACCCGCAGCGACGACGCGGGGCCGGCCGGGCGGTTCCGGCTGCTGGAGCCGGTCCGCCGGTACGCGCTGAAAACACTCGAACCGGCCGACCGGACACAGGTCCGTCGGAGTGTGGCTCGATGGGCCCTGCGGGCGGCGCGCGAACAGGGTGCGCGGATCCGGGGCCACGGCGACATGACGGCGGTCGAGCAGATCGAGGTCGATCGCCACGTGCTGCGGCTCGGCTTCGACCAGCTCGTCGACGACTACCGGCACGACGACGCCGCCGAGCTGCTGTGGTCGGTGTGGCTGCCGCTGTGGATGACCGGGCACACCCACGAAGGCCTCGCCTGGACCGACCGCCTGCACGAGGACGCCCTGAGCGAGCGGGCCAGGGCCCGCTGGCTGGTGGCGCGCGCCGGGTTCAACCGCGTCGCCGCGGACCTGTTCGTCACCGCTGAGCGGGCGATGCGGCTGGCCGAGCGGATCGACGACGCCTCGCTTGCCGCGGAGGCGGCGATCTTCGCGTCGGCGGCGGCGCTGCGCCTGGAGGACTTCGACGGTTCGGAGGCTCTGCTGGCCAGGGCAGAGGCCCACGTGAAGACGCGCCTCGACGTTGAACGCGACGTGTGGGCGGCCGTGCACGTGCCCATCGGCCGTGGTGACGGCGCGCTGCTGCGCGGTGACCGGTCCGCGGCGGCGCGGCACTGGCGGGCGGCCGCGGCCACGGCGCAGGAGCTGGGCAGCGGGTTCTCGGTGGCCGCGGTCCTTGCGGAGTGCGCGCAGGCCGCCCGCGGCGAAGGACGCCTGGACGACGCGGCCGTGATGCTCGCCGTCGCTGGCGAGCTGGTCCCCCGGAGGGACGGTCACCGGCCGGGGGCACACCTGGCGGGCGTGGCCGCGGCCGTGGCGGCCGACCTCGGTGACGTGGTGTCGGCGCAGTGGTGGGAGGGCGTGGCGGGGTCCGCAGCCCCGTTGGACACCGATGAGCTCGGCGAGCGGTTCCGGGAGCTTGTCCGACGTGCCGACACCGTCTCCGGGCGGGACTGAGCTCGGCCGCCGGCTCGCCGCAAGGCGGCGCGTCACGGTCGTCAGCGGCGGCCGGCGGCTGGTTCACCGACATGGCGCCCGCGAAGAACGCCGTGCTGCAGGAGGGCCGGATGGACCGGCGCCCGATGTCCACCCGCTTCGACGGCGAGCACGTCATCTGGTCCGACGGCACACCCGAGCGGGTGGACACGGTCATCTTCGCCACCGGCTACCGGCCGGACCACTCCATCACCGCGGAGCTACGACTCGACCCGGACCCCGTTCTCGGGACCACTCGCCCGCTCGCTCCCCTGATCGACTCCAACGATCACTCCTGTGGCACCGTCCGCCCCCGCGGTGTGGACGAGCCGGCCCACCCCGGACCCGGCTACCACGCCATCGGCATGAAGAGCTACGGTCGCTCCCCCACCTTCCTGCTGGCCACCGGACACCCCCGCCAGGCTCATGGCCGCCACCGCCCACCACCTCGACCGGCATCCCGACCCCGCCGACGCGGTGCCGGCGGCGGCCGAGCTGGGCGTCGACCCGGCAGCGGCCGTCAAGCTGGCAGCCCTCGCCGGTCAGTACGAGCGCGGTGACGGGCGCTCAAGCCCGTCACCGCGCTTCGGCTTCCGCCGCTATTTCGGTTTGCAGCGGTTAGTCAATGAACAGCTTCAGCGTGAATCCCATGGCCTCGGCCAGCCATCCCTCTCCGTTCACACAGCCAGCAGCCTCGGACCCACCCGGACCTTTAACGCCCGAGGGTGGAAGCGGCGTGGCTACACGGCTCCTCGCAGATCACGGTACACACGACACGCTCCCTGGCAGGAATCCAAGCATCGATCTGCCCGCTTCTGTCGCCAAGCGAGCTTGGTAAATGTTGAGTCGATGAACGACCGCGGGGCTCGGCTCACCCCCGTCGACCTCCTCAAGAGCTACCTCCTCGCCAACGTCGGCGAGGGGCAGGAGAAGCTGAACGACCGCTGGCGGAGAATGCTGGCCGAACTCACGAGCACACGAGACGACCATGGCGCCACCAGTCGTTTCGTCAAGGCCGCACTCCAAGCCCGGTACGCCCGCGTGGACGGCGGTCACGACGACATGGGCGAGATCGGCAGAGCGCTCAACCTCTGGGTACGCCGGAACGAGAACTATCTGGGGCTGACCAGGACCGATCGTTTCCACTCCTTTGTCGATCACCTCCTCGAACTCGCCACCCTTCACCGAACCTTCTTGCACGCCAGCGGGAGTGCCGTACCGCCGCCGGGGTCAGCCGAGTGCTGGGCCGTCAAGTGGCGCGGGAGGAGTACGACGCCGTCGTCCTGGACGGTTTCGGGCTACGAGGAACGAATCGGCATCAGGTCAAGTACCTGCTGGCTCGCCTCACGGCGTTCGTGCAGGAAGGCTGTGGGCGCAGGGGTGACGTCGCCGAATACCTGAGCGACACCAGGCCCTACCAGATCGAACACCTCTTCGCGAACAAGCCGGCCCGCCACAGCGCCGAAGCGCCCGACCCGGTCCGCTTCCGTTCCCTCCGCAATCAACTCGGCGGGCTCGTGCTGCTCCTCGACAAGGACAACGCCAGCCTGGGCGCCATGCCATTCGAGGAGAAGGTCAAAAGGTACGGCCGGCAGGACGTGCTGGTAGGAGTGCTCAACCGGGAATACCACTCGAATTTCCCCCGGCTGCACGAGTTCACCAAGGCGAACGGGCTGGAGTCCCTCCTGCGGCCGTTTCGCCCCAACACCCCCATGGCCGAGGTCATCAAGGTAAGGCAGGAGTTGTACCTGCGGCTGTGCTCGCGGATCTGGTCCCTGGAGCGGATGGGTATCCGGAAAGAGGACCTTCCCGAACACAGGGATCCCTTCATGACCGTGCCGTCACCCCTCGCGCCGCCTGCGCGCGCACGGCCCAGGACCGATGTGGCGCGCATGGTTTCGGCGGGGGTCGTCGAACCGGGCTCGCGCATCGTCCTCACCCACAAAGGAACGGACCACTGGGCCGAGATCGACGCCAACGGCCGCATCGCCTTGAAAGGCACCGGCGCGCTCTACAGCAAGGCGGACGATGCCGGTTGCATCATCCGCAACACCAGGACCTGTGACGGTATGAAGCTCTGGCACCTGGTCAGCGAGGACGGCACCAGGACTCCCCTGCGTGAATTGCGCGATCGATCAATCGTGTCAGGAGTCCTGAGAAGCCGCCGTAGTCGAGTGCCGTGACCGAAATCAGCCACGTCACCACTTGCCGTGGAGCGGCGCTGGAGTCAGGCGCTCCTGCCGTTCCTGATATCTGATGCTGAATGTCGATCGCGTGCGGCATCCTGAGGGAGTGCTCGTTCAGCTGGTTCGGCTCCCCCCTCGGACACGTCTTCACCGATGAAGGGCTCGCTCTCCGGCCCGGGCTCTTCTGCGATGTCCGCCTCCCACGTCCCCGTCCGGCGCGGGCCGGGGGAGACCTCACCCTCCGAGGTCGCCGCCCCGGCCGGTCGGGCCTTGCGAGAGATACCCGCTCGACCTGCGGATCCACCAGGAGTACAGGGCGCTCACGAGGCCGTCGGGCATCGGCCTGCCCGGCCGGTTGGTGATCTCGGCGCCGGCCAGCCTGGCGGGCAGGCGCAGTTGCCCGGCCCGGGTCTTCTCGTAGCCGCGCAGGTCATCCAGCGAGCGGGTCAGCAGCCAGGCGTCCTCCACCGCCTGGTTGGTGCCGGGGGCCAGGCTGGGCGGCATCGTGTGGGCCGAATCCCCCAGCAGCGTGGCCGGCCCCCTCCCCCAGACCCGCGGCACCTTGTGGCGCCAGTGCGGGAACGCCTCCATCCCGGTCACCGCCGACAGCACCTCGGGCACCAGGCCCCTCCAGCCGCCGAAGACCTCCTTGAGCCGGCCGACCGGGTCGGCCTCGTCCAGCCAGAGCGGCCGGCCCGGAGCCGTCCGCACCTCGAACCAGCACAGCACCCGGCCGGGGCCCGCCGGAGACAGGCCGCACATCCCCTCCTTTCCGGTGATGACCAGGGAGCGTCCGGTGCCGACCAGTTCCCGGGGCGCGTCGGCGAAGGTCTGCCAGGTGACCCACTCGGTGCGCTCGGCCGGGTCCCCGCCCCACAGTGCTCGCCGTACCACCGAGTTGCGGCCGTCCGCGCCGACCAGGACGTCACCGCGGACGGTGCGCCCGTCGGCCAGCGTGACCTCCGCCCGCTCGGGGGCGACCGCCACGACCTCGCTCCCGTACCGGACGGGCACCCCCTCGGCCAGGCGTTCCGCCAGGGCCCGGCGTGCGACGTGCACGCTGGGCGCGCCGTACCTGCGCTCGGCGCGGGTCAGGTCGACGGCCACCGACCGCCTGCCCTCCGGCGTCCACCCTTCCAGCCGGGTCAGGCGGCTGCCCAGTCCGGACGGGTCGGCGCCGAGCTCGCGCAGGATGCGGACCGTGCCCGGCCACAGCGTCACCGAGCCGCCCGAGGTGCGCAGTCCCGGTGCCCGCTCCAGGACCCGCACCTCGTGCCCGGCGGCGGTGAGCGAGCGCGCCGCCGCCAGCCCACCCGGTCCCGCGCCTATGATGACTATTCTGATACCCACAGTATCTGATACTAGGAGTCTCACTTATGGCGCGCAAGCCCGATCCCGAAGTCGACCTCCGCATCAAACAGGCGGCCGCCACCTTGATCTTCACCAAGGGCCTGGACTTCACCATGGACGAGGTGGCGCAGGTCGCCTCCGTGGGCAGGGCGAGCGTGTTCCGCCGCTACGCCGGCAAGCGGGACCTCCTGCTCGACGCGCTCGGCTCGGCGATGGACGCTCAGGTGACGATGCCCGACACCGGGTCGTTCGCGGGCGACCTGCGCGTGGTCGTCTCCGAGACGCTGGATGCGTGGCAGGCGTCCGCGCCGGTGGTCAGGCAGATATACGGCGAAGCCGGGCGCGATCCCGCCGTGGCCGAGATCATGCGCTCGGCGATGCGGTCGCGGATGGAGCGCTCATGGGGCATCTACGAGCGGGCGCTCGCGCGGGGCGAGGTGCGGGCGGACGCGGATCTGTGGCTGCTGAGCGACATGCTCGTCGGGCTCGTCGTCTACCGCGGGCTCCTGGAGAAGCCGCCGCCCTCCGCCGACGAGGTCGTCGAGGCGCTGCTGCACGGCTTCGCGCCGCGCTGAGCCGCCCGGCGGGAGGCCGCGCCACTGCCGGGGCCGCGCCGAACCCGCCGGGATCGCCCCGGCGCGTCCCGCTCCGCGCCGGACCCCAGAGGGGCGCAGTCCGGCGAGGAGGATCCCGACCATGCGCCGGGCCTCGTACCGCGGGTCCTTGCCCGCGCCGATGCAGAGGTTGCCGACGCCGCGCATCGACTCGAGGGCCTCGACGTCGGGGCGGATCCCGCCCGCCTACGCGGCCGCGGCGAGCAGTTCGGCGCAGACGGGCACGAGGCGGTCGATGAAGCAGGCGTGCAGGGTCACGAAGGCGGCGCCGTCGGACTGCAGCGCCTCGCGAAGCCTCCGTTCCCGGCCTCGCGGGACGCCCCGACCACGACCGCGTCGCCGCAGCCGGCCACTCCTGGGGCGCCCAGACGGCGAGCATGCCGCTGGGCGCGCGGGTCCTCGACGCCGCAGGCGTCCCCGGCGAGGACATGTCCGACCCGCGGATCAAGGCCGGTGTACTGCTCGCCGTACCGGGCGCGGGCGGCGCCGACCTGACGCCGTTCGCCGCCGAGCACTTCCCTTTCATGAACCCGGACTTCACGGAGACGACCACGCCGGCCCTGGTGGTCGCGGGAGACGAGGACCGGTCCGCCCGGACCGTCCGGGGGCCGGAGTGGCTCACCGACGCCTGCTTCCTGAGCCCCGGGCCCAAGAGCCTGCTCACCCTGTTCGGGGCGGAGCACTCACCGGGCGGGATCTTTGGCCACACCGTCACGGAGACGACGGACGAGAGCCCCGAACGGGTCGCCCTCCTCAGCGGCTCACGTGGGCGTTCCTCCGCAGTGCGCTCGCCCCGAGGACACCGCCTGGTCCGAGGCGAGCGCCGGGCCCGCGAAGGGCACCGATCCCCTCGGCCGCATCGCATCCAGGTGACGCTCCGGGAAGCGCCCCGCCCGTCCTGCAGAGGCAGGCGGCCGGCCCCCGGCCCCCGGCCCCCGGCCCCCGGCCCCCGGAAAGGATCCCCCATGCCGAGCTCCAGGATCATGACCGCCCCCCGTGGACCCGTCCGGCGGCCGCCGGACGCCTCAGAAGGTGATCCGCTGCAGGACCGTCCCTCCGGCACCGGTGACGACGAGGCTCCGCACATCGGCCCCCCGGGGATACTCGACCGCCCAGAGCGCGAGCCCCGCGCCGACGCCTCGCGCGAGCTCGCCCGGATACCTCCGCCCGTCCCCGGTGACCGCCGTCACCGCGCGGACGTCGTCCTTGGCCACCCCGAACCAGACCTCCACGCCGCGGAGCCCTCCCTGCCTCCGGGCGAACTCATCGGCGGCGAGCGGCGGGAATCCGGCGCAGGCGCTGCCGTGCGGCCCGCTCTCGCACAGGATGAGCCCGTTCTTGCGGGGCGCGTCGCTCACCCACATCAGCAGCGGCGGCACCGAGGCGACCCTCCCCAAGGGGGGATGCTTCTGCTTCAGTTCCGCGAATCCCTCGTGGGCGGGCCGCGGAGTGGCCGCGGCGGAGGGCCTGGCCGCCGCGGACGTGACCGGTGCCGCGGGTACGGCGACGGTGCCGCCGTCCTGCCTCCCCGGCCACGGACGGACCGTCCCGGCCACGAGGACGGCCCCGGCCGCCAGCGCCGCCGTGACCCCGGCGACGGCGGCACGACGACGTCCGCGCATGGCGCGCCCTTCCATGACGGCCCGGTTCACGTCCACCGCGGCAGGCGGCTGCTCCTGCCGCGCCAGCGAGTCGAACACCTGCTTGACGTCCATCAGTGTTCCTCCGTACGTGCGAGACGGGACTCCGGCGCGTCGAGCATCGAGCGCAGGGCTGCCAGGCCCCGGGCGGTCTGGCTCTTGACGGTTCCGGTGGAGCAGCCCAGGGCGTGGGCGGTCTGCTCCACGCTCAGGTCGCAGTGGAAGCGCAGCACGAGGGTGGCGCGCTGCCGCGGAGGAACGGCGGCGAGGGCCCGGTTGACGTCCATGGCCGCGTCCCGGTCCCCGTCCTCGATCGGCCGGTGGGATATCGCGGAGGTAGGCCGCACCCGGGAGAACCAGCCCCCTCGCTGTTCGGCGAGGAAGACCCGGACCAGCATCGTGCGTACGTAGGCGTCGAGGTCGTCGGCGGCCCGCGCCCGGCGCCACTTGACGTAGAGCCGCGTTATCGCCGTCTGCACCAGGTCGTCGGCGCGGTGCCAGTCCTGGCACAGCGGGTAGGCGATCCTCCGCAACCAGGGCAGCCGGCCGCTCACGTAGGCGGTGTACTCCTCGTCAAGATTCATGGGTCTCCCAGGTGGACGGCTTCACATCCCAGGAGATGCGTCCGGCCCGGGCACGGGTTGCAACGCGGGCCGGTGATTCTCCCTCGCTCCGGCCCACCGGACACATCGGAAGGCGGCCCTGCCGGGCACGGGCGCCGCGAGCGGGTGGAAAACCGGGTGACATTCCGCGTCGCTTGCCCGAGGGTTGGACGCGGTCGATGAGTTTTGTCGGTGGTGCCGGTCATTCTTGTACGACCACCACTCCTTGCGAGACCCACGGCCGTGACGTCGGCCGTGAACAGTCATGTCCGACGACCCCGATCGAGGTGCCGTGTCCAGTCGACTGCTCGACTCACCCGCCGAACCCACGACCGCCGCTCCAGGTCGCACGCCGGCCGTGATCCGGTTGCTGGTGCTCGCCACGTTCGTGGTCATCCTCAACGAGACGATCCTGATCAACGCGATCCCGCGGTTGATGAGCGCCCTGCACATCACCGAGCAGACCGCGCAGTGGCTCTCGACGGCCTTCATGCTGACCATGGCCGCGGTCATCCCGATCACCGGGTGGTTCCTGCAGCGGGTGCCCACCCGCGCCGCGTACGCCACCGCGATGGGCCTGTTCCTGCTCGGCACGGCGCTGGCCGCCGTCGCGCCGTCGTTCGAGGTGCTGCTGGGCGCGCGCATCGTCCAGGCGTCCGGGACGGCCGTGATGATGCCGCTGCTGATGACCACGCTGATGCAGGTGGTGCCCGAGGGAGACCGGGGGCGGGTGATGGGCAACGTCTCGCTGGCCATCTCGGTCGCGCCCGCGATGGGACCGACGGTCTCGGGGGTGATCCTCCAGTTCGGGTCCTGGCGTCTGCTGTTCGCCGTGGTGCTCCCCATCGCCGCCGTGATCACCTGGAGCGGCCTGAAGCAGCTCAGGAACGTCGGCGAGCCCCGGCCCGGCATCATCGACTGGTTCAGCGTGGTGACCGCCGCCGCCGGGTTCGGTGGCCTGGTCTACGGGCTCAGCCGCTTCGAGGGCGGTGACGTCCGCACCGCCGCCGCGATCGTGGCGGCCGGCCTGGCCACCATCACCGTCTTCGTCCTCCGCCAGTTGTCGCTGCAGAAGCGCGGCGTGCCGCTGATGGACCTGCGCACCCTGCGCCACCGCACGTACACGGTCGCGCTGATCCTGATGGCGGTGGCCTTCATGGCGATGCTCGGCTCGATGATGCTGCTGCCGCTGTACCTGCAGAACGTCCGCGGGCTCAACGAGTTGCAGGCCGGGCTCCTGGTGATGCCGGGCGGCCTGGCGATGGGCCTGCTCGGCCCGACCGTCGGCCGCCTGTTCGACCGGTTCGGCGGCCGGGTCCTGGTCGTCCCCGGCGCGATCGGGATCATGCTCGCACTCGCCGGTTTCACCCAGATCACGATGACCACGCCGTACTGGCAGCTCCTCGCTCTGCACGCGCTGCTGATGGTGGGGCTGGCCGCGACCTTCACCCCGGTGTTCACACTCGGGCTCGGGGTGCTCCCCCCGCGCCTCTACTCCCACGGCAGCTCGATCCTGAGCACGCTCCAGCAGGTCTCCGCGGCCATCGGCACCGCGCTCGTGATCACTGTGATGAGCGCACGGGCCGACGCCCTGAAGTCCGCGGGGACCGCCGAGGCGCTCGCCGACCTCGGCGGCATGCGGCTGGCCTTCGTCATCGGCGCGGCGCTGTCCGTGGCCGTGGTCGTCACCGCCCTGCTCCTACCGGCCCGGGCGGGCAACACCGACGAGCTCGAGGTCTCCGGCCGATGAGGCCCGTAGGACGGCGGCGGAGCACGACGCCCGGGCCTTCCTTGAAAGGCATGCGCGCATCGAGCGCGTCGCCCTCCGGACACGACTGATCAGCACGACTCAGAAGGCGCCAGGTCGGAAGACCTGGCGCCTTGCCTTTTCTTCTCCGGCTCATCCGGCGTCCCCGCCTCCCGGATCCCCGTTTCTCCGGCGTCCCCGCCTCTCCGGCTTACCGTTTCTCCGGCCCGCCGGTCCCGGCCTCCCCGCCCCGAAGCCCCGGCGCTCCCCGGCCGCCGTGGCAGCCGGTTCCCGGCCCTCTGCCGCCGGTATGCGGGGTGCCGTCCCGCACGGGAAACCCCCGCCCCTCCGGCAGCGGCGCGGATCGGATCCGACCCGGGAAAGCCGGGTTTCTCCTCAATCCGCATGGAGCCGTGGCGGCGGAGCATGAGAAGAGGGTGAGAACAAAACGCGGAGGCGCCGGCTTGGACGCACCCGACTATGATCGCGGCATCAGGGTACGGTGGCCGCACCGCTTCTGGTAGCTCCTCTTACCGGAGAGGGCGCCAAAGGCCGCGACGCCCGAGCCCTTTGACGTGAAGAGCTGCCGCAGACCGCTAAGGTACGCCTCACCACAACATATCTGGAGCATGACATGGCTAAGAAAGTCGTGGAGACTTTCGTCGACGACCTCGACGGCGGCGAGGCTTCGGGCACCATTTCCTTCGCCCTCGAAGGAACCGCCTACGAGATCGACCTGAGCGACGAGAACGCGGACAGGCTGCGCGAGGCGCTGGCTCCCTTCATCAGCGCCGCCCGCCAGGTCCGCCCTGAGCGGCAGGGCCGCGGCCGCCGAGGGAGCTCCAGCGGGAGCCGCGCGATGGACCGCGAGAAGAGCGCGAAGATCCGTGAATGGGCGAAGGCCCGCGGCATGAACGTCAGCGAGCGCGGCCGGATCGCCTCGTCGATCGTGGAGGAGTACGAGGCCGCTCATTAAGGCACGCCGGCCCCCTCTTCCCGAGGGGGCCTTTTCCGGCGTCCGCCGCGGACGATAACCGGAATCGCCGCAAAGGCCCCGATCGGCCGCGCCCGCACCGCTCCTTTCAATGGACTGTTTTCGTCCCGACGGCGCCGGTCGGCGCGGGATGCGGGCGGGGCGTTCGCTTCACCGGACCGGACCGCTTCAAGGACCCGGGCTGTTTCAGGGCTCGGGCTGTTTCAGGGCTCGGGCTGTCCACTTCATCCGGTCCGGCGGCTCGCTTCACCGGGCCGAGACCGTTCAGCACCTCGCCGGCACGGCTGCCGTTCCCGTTCACCACCTCGCGGCGGTATTTGCGGCCGGTGCTCTCGTGCACGCCCAGCGCCCGGCCGAGCGCCGCCCCGCCCATGTCCGGGTCCTCGGCGAGCAGTGCGGCCACGAGCGCCCGCCGGTCGGCCTCGCTCTGGCCGTTGCGGGCCGGACCGTCACCGTCGGCACGCGGCCGCGCACCCGATCTTTCCTCCGGCCCGCCCGTCCCGGACCCCTCCTCCCGGCGCGCAGCCGCCGGGGCCCGGTTCGCCTCGCCGTCCCCGCCCGCCTCCCCGGCCTGTTCCCGGTCGAGGGGTCCTTCCCGGTCGAGGAGTTCGCGACCCGAGTGGATCACCCGCATGATGAGCTCACAGGAGATCACCAGCGCGATGGCGGGCCAGGCGGCGAAGGCCGCGGCGAGGGGACCGCGCTCCACTCCGTGCAGGATGTTCGCGGCGAGCGTCGCGGCGATCCACAGGACCAGGGCCCACCGGGCCGGGGGAGGCACCTTCAGCCTGTACCGGGCGCACCAGAGCAGCACCATCGGCGAGGCGTAGATCACGCCGCCCGCCGTCGCGGGAACCCGGTGCGCCGAAAGCGTGTCCTCGGCCCCGTACTTCTCGATGACCGCCACGGCGTGCCAGGAGGAGACCCACGCGACGGCCGCGACGGCGAGGACCACGGCCGTCATGGAGGCGCGGATCAACCGGTCGCCGGCCCGATGCGTCTGTCTGCTCGCTACCCCCCTGGAATGTCGCCATGCCCAGATGTCGGCGTGATGTCGGAATCACTCCGCGGTGTGCCACTTCTCGCGGCTGCGGCGCCCCGCCGGAGGAAGGGGGCCCCGGCGGGCGGGTGCCGCTCGCCCGCCGGCCGGGGAGCAGGGCGCGACGGCCTCCCGCGCCCTCCGGGCCCGTTCTTCCGGACGAGGGGGACGGTTAGAGGTCAGGTCGTAAATCATGGATAGGGATGACCTAACCGAGCGGAACAGACATATGAATTGAATTCATATCATGTCAACAAAAGTGATCATGGATAGCGGGGCGAGACCTCCCCGAGGAGGCCGGAAGACGCCTGCGACACGGTCGGCAGCGGACGGGTCACCGAGCGAGTCTCTAGAGATGTCCTGGTAGGAGGCTCCCCGACCACCCGGGCAGCCACACTATCCCGGATTTCGGATAGACCGTATTCCGATGCTTCTGCCATTTATATGACAGAAGCTTTAAGCGCTAATAACCCTGTCCCTTTACCTTCCCCCGGGATCATTGTCAGTCTAATATCGGGTTCTATGTCACGGCATGCCTCAGATTCCCCGGACAGGCGGGGCTGGCACTCTTGGCGCATTGATGCCCCTGCCGGACATGATTTCGACGACGGCGGCTGGGAGCCCGAACGGCTGTCCGCACCCCGGTGGAAGAAGGTCGCCCTGTTCGCGACGGCCGCCACCGTCTTCAGCGGCGTGGGAGTCTGGGCCGTCCTGTCCGCTTCCAGCGCGTCCCGGACCGTGCTCGCGGGCACCACTCCCGCGCCGGAGGAGACGTCCTGGGAGGCGGCGGTTCCGCCCCCGGACGGCGGCACGGCCCAGTCCGCGCCCTCCCCGCCCTCCGCCACGGAACGGTCCGAGCCGACCTCCGCAGCGCAGCGGTCCGACGCCGCCGAGCCGCTCCCCTCCACCACCGGGACGCGCACCCCGGAGAAGCCCGCCGGGAAGTCCTCCGCCGGGAAGACGGCCGCCCCGGCGGAGCCCGCCCCCGTCGAACCGCCGGCCGGTGCCTCCGGCCCCGCCGCGGAGACCGTGCCGACACGGGTCACCGCCAAGGAGGCACGCCGCATCCACAGCCGCTACGCGCGGGACCTCTCCCGCGCCCAGGCGGAGATGGACGAGCGGGCGATGGGGAGGCTGGAGCACGGCCTCGCGCTGGAGATGTCCCGGGCCTCCCTCGAGACCGCCCGGATGGAGGGCACGCAGCCGGGGGCGGGCATGTGGCCCCGGCCGGAGATCTGGGTGCCCCGCGACTCCCGGGGCGCCACCGACTGGTTCGTGGCGGTCGCCCATCGCGAGGGGGTCGCCCGGATCATGGATGTGATGGCCTCCACCACCGCCGGATGGCGGTTGGTGGCCTCCGCCGCCGACACGCGCCCCACCCCCGCCGCGCTGCCCGAGATCGCCACCGACGCCGAGGGCTACGCCACGAGCCTGCCGGAGGACGCCTCGGGGCTGGTCGCGACCCCGCGCCAGATCGCCCGCGCCCACCTGGCGAGCCTGGAGCGCACCGAGGCGGACGCGCGCTTCGCCGACGGCCCGTGGACCAGCGAGGCCGCACTGTTCTGGCGGCAGGAGCGCGCCCAGCTGGAGCGGGCCGGGTGGAGGCTCACGCTCACCTACCGGCCGGAGGGGCCGGTCCGCTCACTCATGACCCGCGACGGCGGCGCCCTGGTCTGGTACGCCGCCCGCTCCACCGACCTGCGCACCGCCCGGCGGGTGGGGGCGCTGGTCACGTTGAAGGGTGCGGCCGCGGTCCGCACCCGAAGCAAGGCGTTCGCCCACTCGGCGAGTGTGACGTACGGCCGCATGTACGTGGCCTACGTCCCGCCCGCCGGTTCCGACGAACGGGTCCGTGTGCTCGGCGAGTGGTCCGAAGTTCTGGAGAGCCACGGCACCTGACGTTCCCACCGGAGGAAGAGGAACATTCCATGACGACACCATCACGTAAGCCCTCGCGTGCGACGGTGGTCACGGCGAGTGTCGCGATCGGGGTCTTCGCGGCCGGCACCGGCCTCGGCGCCGCGATCGCCGCGCTCTCCCCGCCGGAGGCGGAGACGGTACGGCTGGCCACCGGCACCTATGTCCTGGACGCGCGGACGGGCACGTGGACCGCGCTGACCCCGGAGGGCCGCGACGCCGCACAGGCCGGCGCGGGCACGGCGGCCGCCGCGGACGCGAGGGTCTGCCTCTCCCTCACCCCGGACGGCCGCGCGCTCGCCGACACCGGCGACGGCTGCACCTCCCTCTCCTCGATCGGTATCGCCCTCGCCTCCGCCCAGCGTCCCAGTGATCCCAGCGGCAAGCCCGCCCCGCCCGAGAAGGCCGACGATCCGCCGAAGTCCTCCGGCTCGAAATCCGGCGGCTCCGGCTCCGGCGGCTCCGGCTCCCGCCAGACGGCGCCGAAGCAGCAGAACGCCGCGCCGCCCGTGCAGTCCGCGCCGAAGCAGCAGAACGCCGCACCCCCCGCCCAGTCCGCGCCGAAGCAGCAGAACGCCGCACCCCCCGCCCAGTCCGCGCCGAAGAAGCCCGCCGCGCCCGCCCCGAAACCGACGGAGAAGATCAGTACCGAACTGGAGGAGGGCAGCAAGATCACGCAGCCCGCGCCGAGCAAGCGGGCCGTCCAGGCACCCGACACGCAGGCGCCCGGCCGTACCTCCCCGTCCTCCGGCGCGACCTCGCCCCGCGGCGGAAAGGCCTTCGCGGACGACCGCAGATCCACCCCGCAGAACGGTGCGGACAGACGCACGGACGACGGCCGGCGGGCCGACCGGCACACGGACGACGGCCGGCGGGCCGACCGGCACACGGACGACGGCGAACGGCCGCAGGGGGCCCCGTCCACGGGGCCGCGGAAGCAGGCCCGGACGGCGGACCGGCCGGTGAACCCGGTGACCTCCGCCCCGCCCGTGCAGGACGGGAAGACCGCTGCGCCGCCCGTACAGGGCGGGAAGGGCTCGCCTCCCACTCGGGACGACGGGAGCGGACCGCCGGTGCAGAACGAAAGGACCGCCCCGCCCGCGCCGGACGGCGAGACCGCCCCTCCCTCCGCGGAGTCCCTCCGGCCGGCGGTGCCTCCGCGGAGAGGCCAGGACCCGCAGCCACCGGGAGACGACGGCGCGCCGCAGGCCCCGCAGGACACCCGGCCGCAGGAGAGCCGGGCGCCCGCCCCCGCGGACACGCAGGCGCCGCCCGTCCAGGACCAGGCCCCCGGATGGAACGGCTCTCCGGAGGACGACGCCCCGCCGCCCGTCACCTCCGTCCCCGCCGACGAGGACCTGCCGGACGCGGGCGTCTCGCTCCCGGTGCTGCGGGACCCGGCGCTCCTCCGGCGCGCCCAGGAGGCCCTCGGGCTGGACCGGAACATCCGGTACACCGACGAGAACGGCGCGTGGGACCTCGACGTCGCCCCGCCGGGCACCCCGCCGTGCCGTGACTACTCCGCCGCGGAACTGGCGGAGCTGAGGTCCGCCTCCGGCGGCGCGGCCCTGCCGGAGAACGCCGTGCCCCGCGACTCGTGCCGGTGGCCCGCCTTCCTGCGCTGGCTCTTCGCGGAGCCGGCCCCCGGCGAGATCAGCAACTGGACCAAGTTCACCGGGCTGTCCGACAGCAGCCTGGAACTCGTGGTGACCGACACGCCCGCCGTACGGCCCGAGCTCCGGCGGACGGCCGGGACCGACCGGCCGGAGCAGCAGGAGCGGCCGGCCCGGACCGGGCGGTCCGGGCAGCCGGAGCTCGTCCGGCCCGACACCGGCGGGACCGGTCCCGTGGCGCCCGCGCAGCCCGGCGGCGACCGGCCCGGGCAGCGGTACGGCGAGACCGGCGACGACGGGTCCGGATACGGCGGGCACGGAAACGACGGGTCCGGGTACGGCGGAGGCGCATACGGCGGGCCCGGAGACGGCGGAGGCGGATACGGCGGCCCCGGGGACGGCGGGTGGGGGTACGGCGAGACCGCCCCGGATCCGGCCGGGTACGCGGGCCCGTGAACTCGCCCACCGGAACCGGGAAGGCCGTGCTCGGCCCCGGCCAGTGGGCGGCATGGGTGGACGAGCACGGCGCGCACCTGCTGGACTACGCCGCACACCACCTCGGACCCGACCGTGCCGCCCGCGCGGCCGCCGCCGCGTTCGCCGCCTGCGGCACGCGGGCCGCCCCCGGGGGCGTCTCGGTCCGGGCCTGGCTCCTGGCGGTGCTCCGCAGGGAGTGCTTCACCCGGCCCGGGCACCGCGACGGGTACGTGCCGGGCACGGGACCGGGCATGCCCGCCGCCCCGCTGCTTGAGCGGGCGTGGACGCTCGCCGGCCCGCTGGGCACCGAGACGCTCCGGCTGATGTTCCGCCACGAGCTGACCTCCGACGACCTCGCGCACGTGCTGGCCCTTCCCCGCGAGGAGGTCGACCGGCTGGCGACCCGGACGCAGGACGTCGTCGAGACCCTGGTGAGCGCGCTGGACGGCCTCGCCCACGGGCGCGCGTCCTGCCCGGCGCTGCGCCCGCTGGCCGAGGCCCCCTTCCCCGGCGGCCCGGAGGCGGCCGCCGGGCCCGGGCGGGACCCGGGCGGTGCCGGTACGGCGGGTGAGGCCCTGCTGGCGCACGTCACCCGGTGCGCTACCTGCGCGCGACCGATCAACATCCGCTACACGGTCCCGCAGATGAGCTCCCACCCGCCGGTCGCACCCCTGACCGCGCAGGTGCGGGCGCTCCTCCTGGACGCCCTGCCCCCGGCCGCCGGGCGGTCCCCGGAGGCGGGTGTCCCGGCCGCCGGGCGACCCTCGGACACCGCTCCCGGGACCACCGGACGACCCGCGGAGGCGGGTGCTCCCGCGACCGTGGCGCTGCCGGTGCCGCGGCGCGGGACCGCCCCGTACGCGGCGCCGGCCGGCGGACAGGTGAGGGCGCCGTCCCGGAGACCGCCGTCCGGCCCGCCGCCGTCCGGTGCCGTCCTGCCCGGAGCCCTCGTCCCCGGGACCGCCCCACCCGGGCCGCCGCCCGGGGCGGCCCCGGAACCGCCCACCCGGGCCGCGCCCCGCCCGGCCGGGGCGCGGCCGTACCCGCCGCCCGTCCGGCGGGCGGGAGCGGTCCCCCCGCCCGCGCAGGTGCGTCCGTCCGAGCCCGCGCCCGCCTCGGGTCCGGGACAGGACACCCCGCTGTACGACGCGCTCCTGTCGCAGGTCATGTCCCGTACCGGGCCGACCCTGGACGTGCCCCGCACCATCCCCGCCGCGGACCGTCCCGGGGGCGCGGGCCGTGCCCCCGGAGACCCGCACGACGGGCCGCGGATCCGGCTCTCGGAGGCGCTCCGCTGGGCGGGGGTCCGGGTCCGGAGCACGACGTTGAAGATCGTCGTCATCGTCGCCGCGGGCACGGCGGGCACTCTGACCGGGATGAACCTCCTCGGTCCCGCCACCGGGAGCGGACCCGTGACCGGGAGCATCCCCTCCGCCAGACCCCAGGCCGCCACGGCGGTCCCGTCCGTGTCCGGGCCCCCCGGCTCGGCCGCCTTCCCGTCCGCCGGGGACACCCGGGACACCGCGGGCGACGCGCTCGCCTCCCGTGTCTTCCTGCCCGCCGAGGTGACGCTGGACGCCTACGGCAGGGGGGAGCTCACCCTGACCGGCACCTCACAGGAACCGCTGACCTGGCGCGTGTCGGCTCCCGGCCTGGTCGTGAACCCGTCCAGCGGGACCTTGGAGCAGGGGGACACGCGCGTGCTCACCCTGCGCGCCCTGCGGGTCCGCCACTGGTGCGGACCCGCCCCGCTCGTATCCGTCCCGCTGACCGTCCACGGTCCCGACGAGGCCTCGATCTCCACGACGGTGCGCTGGCGCACCTGCTGACCGCCTCCGGCCCGCACCGCCTCCCACGAAAGGACCCCGACGATGACAGAGACGTCCCCGCAGACCCGGTCAACCCCGCCCGCGAGCGCGCCGGGCGCGCCCGGCCCCTCCGGCCCGACGGAGGCCCCGCCGGAGGCCCCGGCGGGGGGCGCGGCGGGTGGCCCGGCCGGAACCCCGTCCCCGTCCGGGCTCCCGGCGGGCGCTCCCGGAGCCCCCGGCTCGTCCGGCGAGATCCTGCCCGACGCGTCCGGGGCCCCGCCGGAGACGGTCCCGCTCACCGCGGAGCACCTGCTCACCAACCGGCGGTCCGAGCCCTCCGGCGGCTGGCGGCGGCTCGTCTGGCTGCTGTCCGGCAGGCGCTTCATCCCCGCCGAGTCCGCGGCGGAGCTCGAACGGCGCACACTGATCGCTCAGGCCCAGACCCCGGTCGCGCGCGGCCACCACCGGATCGCGGTCATGAGCCTCAAGGGCGGGGTCGGCAAGACGACGACGACCGCCGCCCTGGGCAACACCCTGGCCTCCCTGCGGGGCGACCGGGTGATCGCGATCGACGCCAACCCCGACCGGGGCACGCTCGGCCTGAAGGTCAAGTCCGAGACGGCCGCGACCATCCGCACCTTCCTGGCCGAGGCGCCGCACATCGTCCGCTACGCCGACGCCCGCGCCTTCACCTCGCAGTCGCCCGCGCGGCTGGAGATCCTCGCCTCCGACACCGATCCGGCCGTGAGCGAGGCCTTCGACGCCGAGGACTACCGTACGGTGGCCGGTCTGATCGAGCGCTACTACTCGATCTGCATCACCGACTGCGGGACCGGCCTGCTCCACGGGGCCATGGGCGCGACCCTGGAACTGGCCGACCAGATCGTGCTGGTCAGCCTCGTCGCCGTGGACGGGGCCAACTCGGCCGCCGCCACTCTGGACTGGCTCAACGCGCACGGCCACGCGCACCTGGCGAGGAACGCCATCGTCGTGCTGAACGCGGTGGAGCCGAAGACCGACGTGGACCTGGACCTGCTGGAGCGGCACTTCGCCTCCCGCTGCCGCGCGGTGATCCGCATCCCCTACGACCCGCACCTCAAGGAGGGCGCGGAGGTGGACCTGGCCAGGCTCCGGCCCACCACCCGGGGCGCCTACCTGCGCCTGGCCGCCGCCGCGGGCCAGGCGTTCAACCAGCACCCCGGCCGGAGCCACTAGTGCCGCCGGCCGTCGAGGACACCGTGTTCGACGTCGACCTGGGTCCGCCGGGGCGTTCCGCGCGGCGGAAGGTCGCCGTGGTCCTCACGGTCGTCGGCCTGATCGTGGCGGCGGCCGTGGGCTGGCGGCTCCTGCGGTCCGACCCGGCGCCGCCGCCCGCCACCTCGCCGTCCGCCTCCGCCCCGGCCGCCGTCACGCTCGCCTCGCCCGCCTCCTACCACGGCGACGAGGGCTACCCCGTCGGCTTCCCCCGGACCGAGCTGGGCGCGGTCTCGGCCGCGGCCGCCGCGCTGGAGGCCGCCTGGACGCTGGACGCGGCCCGGGCCGAGCAGGCCGCGGTCCTGTACGCGCCGCCCGACCAGCAGGACGCCGCCCGTGAGGCCGCCCGCGCCACCGCCCGGGGCTGGCGGGAGACCCTCGGCCTGCCCGCGGAGGGCGGGCTCCCCGAGGGGGCCGCCCTGCGGACGGAGACGATCGGCGTGCAGTGGCAGACACGCGCCCACAACCAGGTGCAGGTCTCCCTCCTGGTCAGAGTGACCGCCACCAAGGGCGGCGAGGACGCCGGGCCGGAGTACTCCAGTCCCGTCGCCATGAGCGTGCTCATGGTCTGGCGCCCCGGTGTCCGCGGCGGGGCGGGTGACTGGGTCAACACGCCCGACCCGCTGCCCACCGTGGTGCCCCAGGTCGCCCTGCCCGGCACTCCCGAGTTCGTCACGGCCGGCTGGAGAGCCGTCACCGGACCCGCCTCGTAGATCGCACGGATCGCCTCATGGATCGAGGAAGAGCCCATATGCCTCCACACAGTTCCTCCCGGAACCTCACGCTCGTCTCCGGTCTGCTCCTCGCGGGCGTCTCCGCGGCGGCCGGTGCGTTCATCGCCCGGCCCTGGGTCGCCCTGGCGGATCCCGGCTCCGTCCCGGGCACGCAGGGCGGCCCCCAGCCGGTCCCGGCGGACCTGCCTCCCCCGGCGGCCCCGGAGTCCGAGGGCGATCCCGGCCCCGAGGCCACCACCGGTCCCGGTACGCACGACGAGGGTGAGCCCGTCCCGGACCAGGACGGCGCGCCGCCGCCGGAGGACGCCGGCGCGTCCGTGCCGGAGGCCGAGGACGCCCCCGCACCACAGACCGAGAAGGCACCCGCACCGCAGGACGAAGACACCCCCGCACCACAGACCGAGAAGGCACCCGCGCTGCAGGCCAAGAAGGCACCCGGCGACCGGAGCGCGGTGAAGGTCCCGGAGACCGGTGAGCCGGCTCCCACCGCCGCCGCGACCCGGGCGCCCGGCACCTCCCGAGCCGGGACGCCCGCGCCGGAGAGCACGGCCCGGCGGACGTCACCACCGGAGCGGGCCACCGACGCCTCGTCTCCGGCGCCGTCCCGGTCCCGTACGGCCGGGCCCGCGGAGGAACCGCAGAAAGACGGCACGGCCGGGCCCGCACCGGGGCCCACCGGAACCAAGCCCGCCCCGGGCCCGGACATCACCGGGAAACCGGGCGCCTCCCCGAAGCCGGACGCCTCCGGAAAACCCGCGACCCCCGCCCCGAAACCGACCACCACCAAGAAACCCGCCTCCTCCACCCCCAAACCCACCACCAAGAAACCCCCGGCCCCCACCCCCAAACCCACCACCAAGAAACCCGCGACCCCCGCCCCGAAACCGACCGTCACCAGGCCCGCACCCGCCCCCACCGCGACCGGCCGGCGCCCGACGGTGAAACCGGACCCCACGAGAGTCGGCGCGCCGCGACCGACCGCCGCGGAACCGGGCACCGCGCGACCGGACCGCACGCAAAATCCGGCGCCCACCGCGGCGGCTCCGACGACCGCCGCAGACCCGGCCGAGGCACCGTGGTCCGCCCTGCCGTACACGTCGGGATCCCCTGCGGCACCGGACATCCGGCCGCTGCCGCTGCCGTCCCTGCGGGACCACTGCCCACCCTCCGGCACCGCCGCCACCTGCTGGAATCTCGCTCCGTGGCACGGCCGTACCGCCGATTCTCCTGACAGCTCACCTGCGGCGGAGCATGATGGACAGGCGTCGGCGACGCCCCGATGGGTCTTCGCACCCCCCGTGGCCTCGACGACCGATCCGTCTGCCAAGGGCCGTTCGGCCCCCGCTCAGGCTGGTTGCTGGGCCTTCAGCCCGCCTGCGCTCTGTGCCAGATTCCAGGAGAGCCGTCAATGATCCTCCGTTCCCACGCCCGGACAGCCGTTCTCAGCATGGTGACGACGCTGGCTCTGGGCACCCTCGGAGCCGCGCCCGCCGAGGCGGCCGCGGCCGCCTGCTCCGCCGCCCCGGACACCAAGAGCGCCGCCAGGGTCCACGGCTGGGGGACGCCCGTCTGGTGCGACGAGTTCGAGGACGAGTACCTGGACTCGGCCGACTGGGTCTTCTACGACTCCCCCGGGCACGCGGGCAAGGGCCGCCGCACCTCCCAGGAGCTCTACCTGGGCAACGGCGCGCTCTACCTGCACGGTCTGCCGGACGGCACCACCGCGGGGCTCGGCGCCCGGCACGCCCAGTCGTACGGCCGGTGGGAGACCCGCATCCGCCTCTACCGGGGCGCGGGGGCCTACCGCCCGATGGCTCTGCTCTGGCCGAACGGCGGGGGCGGGGGCGAGTACAGCGCCACCCGCGAGGAGATCGACTTCATGGGGGTCTACAACGACCCCAGCCGGCAGCGGGCGGACTTCTTCCTCGAGACCCCCAAGGGCGGGCACGAGCTGGGATACGCCGACGTGGACATGACCAAGTGGCACACCTACGCCGTGGAGAACAGCCCGGCCGGGGTCGTCGGCTACCTCGACGGCCGCGAGTGGTTCCGCTCGTCCCACTCCACGCGCAGCCCGATGTCGCTCTGCCTGCAGCTCGACTGGTTCCCCGGCGAGGGCAGCAACGGCGAGGCCTGGATGGAAGTGGACTGGGTCCGGATCTACCCGATGAACGCCGGCGGCGACGGCTGAGGCCGCACCCGACGCACCCCGCGCGCCGGGCGTCCGGACGGCCAGGCGTCCGGACGGCCAGGCGTCCAGGCGTCCAGGCGTCCAGGCGCACCCGGGCCGGCGGGACCGTACGGGCGGGCTCCTCACCCGGGCCTCCCCATCCGGATCTCCTCGCCCGGGTGCCGCGCGGGGCACCCGGGACCCTTCAGAGCCGCATCTGAAGGATCTGCCCCGGCCATTCGCCGACGCTGAACGTCTCGGCCCTGGTGAAGCCCCGGCTCTCGTAGTAGCGCACCAGGCGGCCGTCGTCACCGGCGTAGCAGTCGACCCTGAGCAGTGAGACCCCCAGCTCGACCGCCTCGGCGCGGGCGCGCGCCAGCAGCGCCGCACCGACGCCCCGGCCGTGGAAGCGCCGGTCGACGACCAGGGCCTGGACGTAGAGCTCCGGTTCGGGGGCGGGGTCGACGTAGGGCATCGGGGGGCCGAGGACGGCGCACCCGGCGGGCTCGCCGTCGATCTCGGCGATGCGCATCCCGTCCGAGGCCGCCCACCGGCTGATCCGCTCCACCCGGGCGGGGTCGGCGGAGAAGGGGTCGCTGCCCCACTGGCCGGTACGGCCCTGCGCGGTCAGCCACGCCACCGCGCTGTCGAACATCCCCAGAACGGCCTGAACGTCTCCGGGATCACCATTGCGGATAATCACCGGCGGATCGTAACAGGAGCGACCTCCGTGTTTCGCCACGTCAGCACTGGTCGCGCGGTTCCGCGGAACTCCGCGGGGCGATCAGTAGACTCGGCGGCCGGAACACGGCTCCTCGGCCGGGGACCAGCCCCGGCCCGTCCATCTCTCTGGAGTCACGTGAGCAGCGGACTGATCGACGCGCCTGCGAAACCCGCGGACCCGGCGAAACCCCGGCGCACCCGCCGGTGGGTGTGGTGGCTGGTGGCGGCGCTGACGGCCCTCGTGGTGGGGGTGACCGCGACGGTGGTCGGCGCCTACGTGCGGCTGTCCGGGAACGTCAGGCACGTCGAGGTCGGCCGGGAGGACCTGGGGCCCCGGCCGGTCAAGGTCGCGGCCAAGGCGGTGAACATCCTGATCGTGGGCTCCGACCAGCGCGACGGCCGCAACGCCAGGTACGGGCGGTTCGCCGGTGAGCGGACCGACACGATCATGCTCGCGCACCTCTCGCCGCGGCACGACAACGCGATGGTCGTCAGCTTCCCGCGCGACTCGATGGTGCAGCTGCCCGCCTGCCGGGCCCGCCAGGGACTGCCCGGCCAGTACCCGCACCTCGGGATGATCAACGAGTCGTTCACCTACGGCGGCATCGCCTGCACCTGGAAGACGATCGAGACGCTCACCGGCATCCACATCGACCACTTCGTGAAGGTCGACTTCACCGGTTTCAAGGACATGGTCAACGCGATCGGCGGGGTCGAGGTCTGCGTCCCCGAGCCGATCGACGACCCCAAGGCGATGCTCGCCCTCGACGCCGGGCGGCAGGTGCTGCGGGGGGAGCAGGCGCTCGGCTACGTCCGCGCCCGCTACAGCCTTGGCGACGGCTCCGACATCGGGCGCATCCGGCGGCAGCAGATGTTCATCGCCTCGATGGTCAAGAAGGTGATGAGCGGCGAGACGCTGACCGACCCGGCGAGGCTCTTCCGTTTCCTCGACGCCGCCACCCGGTCGCTCACGACCGATCCCGGCCTGACCCCCGCCGTCATGAAGGACCTCGCGATGCGGGCCCGGGGGCTGGCGGCGGGGCGCATCCACTTCGTTACGACGCCGTGGCGCTACTCGCTCACCCACCCCGGCAGGGTGGAGTGGGTCGAGCCGCAGAGCACGCAGTTGTTCCGCATCATCGCCCGGGACAGGCCGATCGCCGGGTCCGGGGTCAGGGGCGGCCAGACCCGCGTGCCGCGCTCGCAGGTCACCGTCGAGGTGCGCAACGGGACCTGGCGCTCCGGCATGGCCGCGCTGGTCGCGGCCCAGTTGGAGGAGCGGGGCTACCACGTCGTCGAGATCGGCGACACGGTGCGCAAGCCGCGCCCGGCGACCACGATCGCCTACCCCGCGCGGAGCGCGGACGAGGTGCCGACCCTGACCCGTGACCTGGCGGGCTCCGCCGCCGGGCGGCTCACCCCGGCGCGGAAGGGCGGGCGGCTCGTCCTGGTGATCGGCGACGACTGGAAGGGGCTCAAGGAGCTCCCCCGCAACGACATCGCCGGCCTGAAGGGCTTCGACGCCACCCGCGACTCCTGCGCGGACGCCTGACCTTCCCGCCCCCTCCGCGGACGCCTGACCCCGGCCCCTCCGCGGCCACCGGGCCGGACCCGCGCCCCCGCGACCGGCTAGGACAGACCCCGCCTGCGGATATACATTGCGCAGGAATTCGGAGACTTCGCTGGATTTGAGGGGGGCGCGATGAAGGCCCGTATCACGGGCGTCGCGACGTATCTGCCCGAACGGACTCTGTCCAGTACGGACGTGGAGTCCCGGATCGAGGGATACGTCCCCCACCGGGGGATCGTCGAGCGGATGACGGGGATCCGCCGGCGGCACGTGGCCCGCGAGGACCAGCAGGCCTCCGACCTCGCGGTGGAGGCGGTGCGCGCGCTCGGTCCGGCCCCCGGGGAGGACGGAGCCCTCTACGCCGACGCCGACCTGATGATCTTCGCCTCGGCCTCGCAGGACATGGTGGAGCCCGCCACCGCGCACATCGTCGCGGCCAAGCTCGGCCTGTCCTGCCCGGTCTTCGACGTCAAGAACGCCTGCAACAGCATGCTCAACGGCATCCAGGTGGCCGAGGCGCTGATCCTGTCCGGGGCGCACCGCAAGGTTCTCGTCTGCTCCGGTGAGACGCCGTCCCGGGCGATCCGCTGGCAGGTCCGGGACCGGGCGCAGTTCGTGGACTCCTTCGCCGGATACACGCTCTCCGACAGCGGGGCGGCCGTGCTCGTCGAGGCGGACGCCGAGCGCGGCATCTTCTACCGGGACTTCTCCGCCGACTCCACCGCGTGGGCGATCGGCACCCTGCCCGGCGGCGGCTCGGCGCACCCCCGCGACCCCGACCACTCCTACTTCCGGGGCGACGGGCGGCGGTTGAAGGAGGCCTTCGAGCGCATCGGCCCCGACATCTTCCTCACCGCGCTCAAGCGGACCGGCCTGACCTGGGACGACTTCGCCGTCGTGGCGGTGCACCAGGTCGCCCTGCCGTACCTGCGCTTCCTGGCCGAGGTGCTGGACATCCCCGGCGGGAAGCTGGTGGTCAGCCTGCCCGAGCACGGCAACTGCGCCTCGGCCACCCTCCCGCTCCAGCTCGCGCTGGGCTCCTGGCGCCCCGGTGACCGGGTGGCGCTGCTCGGCCTGGGCGGCGGGATCAGCATGGGCGTGATGCTGGCGGAGATGTGATGGACCTGTGGGTGATCGTCCCGGCCTACAACGAGGCCGCGGGCATCGAGGCGACGCTGCGGGCGCTGGCCGCGCAGGACGACCGCGGTTTCACGCTGCTCGTGGTGGACAACGCCAGCACCGACGGCACCGCCGAGGTCGTCCGGCGGCACGGCGTCCAGGTGGTCCACGAGCCGCACAAGGGCACCGGCGCCGCCTCCGACACCGGCGTGCGGCACGCCATCGCCCGCGGCGCGACCCACGTCGCCCGCACCGACGCCGACTGCCTGCCCCGCCCCGACTGGGTGCGGAGCGTCCGCCGCGCCTTCGGCGACGGGCTGGAGATGGTCGGCGGGCGGCTGCTGCCCCGGACCGACGAGTTCCCGCTGAAGTTCTGGGAGCGGCGGCTCATCCCGGCCGTGATCGACGTGGCCGCGGCGTTCGGCCGGTTCCGGCCGGGCAACCGGGACCCCCGCTACAAGGGGCCGTACGTGATGATGCCCGGCTGCAACCTGGCCATCACCGCGGACCTCTACGAGCGCGCGGGCGGTTTCCCGCGGACCGCGATCGAGGAGGTCCACGAGGACCGCGCCCTGGTCAACCGGGTCCGCAAGGTCACCTCCGCGTACGGCTCCCGCCGCGACCTCGTCGTGTACGGCTCGGTCCGGCGGCTGCGCGCCTACGGGCTGGTGGGCACCCTGGCCTGGTACGCCGACCACCACTACCGACCCGACGTGGTGGACATCCGGTGAGGCGGCCGGTGGCACGCGGAGGGCGTGCGGGGCGGCCGGCGGACCGTCCGGCGAGGCGGTCGGGGCGGCCGGTGGACCACGAGCGCCGGCTCTACCTGGCCGCGCACCCGCTGGCCTACCCGCTGATGCGGCTGCTGGCCCGCTTCGGCCCGGTGGTGCGGGTCCCGGGGCTGGGCGTGGTGGTCAACGACGCCGCCGTGGCGCGCGCCGTGCTGACCGACCCGAACTTCCGCAAGGACGGCCCCGGCTCGCCCGCCGACCTGTGGACGCCGGTGCTGGGGCCGTCCGTGCTGCTCAACATGGAGGGTCCGGACCATCTGGCACTGCGCAGGAAGCTGGCGCCGCTGTTCGCCCCGGGCTACGTCGCGGACCTGGTGGCCGGTGTGCTGCGCGAGCCGCTGGCGGCGCTGGACGCGCGGCTGGCACGGGGCGAGACCGTCGACCTGGTGGACACCATGCGGGTGATGGCCGGCGCGGTGATCTGCCGGATCATCGGCCTGGACCTCGGCCCGGACCCCGGCACGGGCACGACCCCCGGCACGGGCACGACTCCGGCACCGGGTCCCGCACCGGACCCCGTTGCGGGCGCGTTCTCCGAGGCGCGGGCCCGGGAGCTGTTCGCCGAGGGGGAGCGGGTCGTCTCGATGGTCTCGCTCCGCTCCCGGAGCCTGTCGGAGCGGCAGATCGCCGTCGCCAAGCAGGTCCTGGACCGGATCGGGGACGTCGCGCAGGCCGCCTACGAGGCGGGGGACCCGTCCACGGTGATGGGCCGGATGCGGGAGCTGGGCCTGTCGGCGGCCGAGGCGCGGGGCGCGGCCGGGGCGTTCTTCCTGACCGGCACCGAGACCGTCGCCACCCTCGTGCCCCGCCTCGTCGCGCTGGTCTGCGACCACGGCCTCGACCGCCGCGCCGTCCTGGCGGACCTGGACCGGATGATCGACGAGGCCATGCGGGTCACCACCCCCACCCCGGTGATGCTCCGCTCGGTGGCCGCGCCCGCCCGGATCGGCGGTGCGCACGGGTCCGGCCGCACCCCCGCGGGGCGGGCAGCCGACGGGACCGGCCGGGCGGGCGGCGACGACGGCGTCGCGGTACGGCCGGGCGACCGGGTGCTGATCGTCACCCACAACTGCGCCCGCGCCCACGGCCCGTTCGACCCGTCCCGCCCGCACCCGCCCGAACTGCGCCACCTGTGGTTCGGCGCGGGCCCGCACTTCTGCATCGGCCACCCGCTGGCCATGGCCGAGATCCGCGCGGTGGCCTCGGCGGTGCTCGCCCACGACGTCCGGGTCACCGGCCGCCGCGCGGCCCGGGGGGTGCTCATCCCCACCTACGAACACCTGTGGGTCACCGCGTCCTGACCGCCCCGGACCGCTGCGGGCCCGGCTCTCCCACGGGCCCCGGACCCCCCTGACCGCCTCCGCCCGGAGCACGGCGCCCCGGAAGGCACAGCGCCCCCGAAAACACCCGGAACGCACCTTTTCCGAACCTCCACCCCATCTCCCCGCGAACCAACATCGAGTCCTGCGAGTCACTCCGTACGGACCGCCCCCGACCCCCCTGGACCGCCCTCACATGAACGACATCGTCACCGGGATCATGGCCGCCGCACGGCGGGAGCCGTACCGGACCGCGCTCATCGACGGCCGCGGCCGGGAGGTCTCCTACGGCGTGCTGGCGCGCCGGGTGGACGCGGTCCGGGCCGCCATGGACGGCCTGGAGCCGGGGGACGGGGTGCTGTTCGCGGTACGGCCGGGCGTGAACGCGGTGGTCACGGCGCTGGGCGCGGTGGCGGCGGGCGGCACGCTCGTGCTGGCCGACCCCGGCCTGGCCCCGGGCGTGCTGGCCGCCCGGATGGCCGCCACCCGGCCGAGGTGGGTGGTCACCGAGTCGCTGCTGCACACCCTGAGCGGCCCGCTCCGCCCCCTGGCCCGCCGCCGGGGCCTGCTCCTGCCGGACCTGCGCGATCCGCTGCCCGGCCAGGCGGTCCGCCACCTGTACACCGGTCCCTGGCTGCCGGGGGTGCCGCGCGGCGCGCTCCGGCTGGAGCGCCTGCCCGCCCCCTCCCCGGACGGCGCGGAGGCACCGGCCCGGACCGATCAGCCCGCGGCGGTGATCTTCACCTCGGGGACCACGGCCGACCCGCGCGGGGTGGTGCACACCCGGGGATCGCTCGCCGCGGGCCTGGAGCTGTTCCGCAGCGCGTTCCCGCTGGGGCCGGGCGACGTCGTCCACACCGACCAGCTCATGCTGGGGCTGCCCGCGCTGATGGCCGGCGCCGCTTGGTCGCTGCCGGGCGGCGGCCCGCTCGTCGGGGAGCTCGTCCGGCGGAGGGCGACCCACACCTTCGCGGTCCCGGTCCGCCTGGACCGGCTGCTCCGCGAGACGCCCCGGCTCCCCGGCACGCTCCGCCACCTGCTGCTCGGCTCCGCGCCCGCCCCGGCCGGAGTGCTGCGCCGGGCGGTCCAGGCGGGACCGGAGGTGCTGTCGGTCTACGCGATGACCGAGGCGCTGCCCATCTCGGTCGCCTCGGCCGAGGAGAAACTCGCGCACACCGCGTCGGGGGCCGAGGGGGACCTGCTCGGCGCCCCGCTGCCGGGGGTCGGTGCGCGGGTCGCCGAGGACGGCGAGCTGCTGGTCTCCGGTCCGCACCTGGCCCGGGGCTACCTGGGCGAGGAGCCGCTGCGCGAGGTCGCCACCGGTGACCTGGCCCGGATCTCCGGCGGCCGCCTGGTCCTGCTCGGCCGGAAGAAGGACATGATCCTGCGCGACGGCTTCAACATCTACCCGGGGCTGTACGAGCCCGCGATCACCGCGCTGCCCGGCGTCGCCGAGGCGGCGATCGTCGGCCTGGCCGATCCGGGGACCGGGGACGAGGAGGTCGTGCTCGCCGTCGTACCCGCTGCGGGCTATGACGAGGCGCGGCTGCGCAGGGCCCTGCCGGACCTGATGGACGCCGGCGCCCTGCCCGACCGGATCGTCGCCCTCGGCGCCTTCCCCCGCTCCGGGCGCGCCGACAAGCTCGACCGCGCCGCGCTCCGCGCCCTGGTGGCACGGTGAGGGGGCGCCCTCCGCGCCCGGGCGGCACGGTGAGAGGCCGCGTCCCGCGCCCGGGCGGCACGGCGAGGGGCACGATGGCGGGGGCGCCGAGGCCGAGGGGACCGGCGGGGAGGGCGGGAGTCCGATGAGGATCGCGGTGACGGGCGCGTCGGGGTTCGCGGGCGGCGCGGTGTGCCGGGCGGCCCGCGCCGCCGGGTGGGAGGTGCACGCCTTCGGCAGGCGGCCCGCGACGGCGGCCGGGCACGTCGGCGGCGCGCCGTACCGGTCGTGGGACCTCCTCGGCCCGGCGCCGCCGGCGCTCCCCGAGGTGGACGCCGTGGTGCACTGCGCGGGCGCCGTCACGGACTGGGGGCCGCCGGAGGAGATCTGGGCGGCCAACGTGGCCGGCACCCGGAACGCGGCGCGGGCGTTCCCCGGCGCCGCCTTCGTGCACGTGAGCACGGCGAGCGTCTACGACCCGTTCCGGCCGACCGTGCTGGCGCGCGAGGAGGAGGCGCCGGTCGCGCGGTACGTCAACGCCTACGGGGCCTCCAAGGCCGCCGCGGAGCGGGCCGCGGCCGAGGCCGCCGCGGGGCGGACGGTGATCCTGCGCCCGCACGCCGTCTACGGTCCCGGGGACACGACCCTGCTCCCGCGCGTGCTCGGCGCGGTCCGGGGCCGGCGGCTGGTCGCGGTGGGCGACGGCCGGCAGCGGGTCAGCCTGACCTCGGTGGACAATCTGGCCCGCGCCTGCCTGCTCGCGGCCGAGGCCGCCCGCCGGGGCGTGCACGGCACCTTCAACGTCACCGACGCCGAGCCGGTGGTCCTCGACGAGGCGCTCCGCGCGGTGCTGCGGGAGCGGGGCGTCGACGCCGAGCCGTACTATCTGCCGCTCCGGCTCGCCGAGCCGGTCGCCGCCGTCGCCGAGACGGCCGCCCGGCTGCTCGGGCGGGCCCGTCCGCCCCGCCTGACCCGGTACGCCGTCGGGCATCTGGCCGTCGAGCGCACGCTGGACATCACCGCCGCCCGCCAGGTGCTCGGCTACCGCCCGGCGCCGACGTCGTTCACGGGGGCCGCCGACTGGTGAACCCGGTGGAGGGCCGCCGACCGGCGAGCCCAGGGCACGGCGCCTATACGGCTCAGACCGGACATGACCCTCTATATGCCCTAAAAAGCCCGTATCAGTTACCAATCGGTGACGAATAGACGAACGGGCGGGGAACATGGAGTAAATGGCAGGTCACCGGCGGCGTCCGAGCATCGGATCGAGCCTGGCGTTCACGCTCGGCTCGGCCGTGCTGTGGGGCCTGGGCCACCTGCGGGCCGGACGGCGCACCGCCGGCGCCCTGCTCATGGTCTCATGGCTGACGGTGGTCGCCGCGGCCGCCACCGCGCTGCTGACCGCCCAGTCGCTCCTGCTCAACCTGGCCGTGCGCCCCGGGTGGCTCCAGGCGTTCGGCCTGGTCGTGCTCCTGCTGGGGACCGTCACGGCGGCCGTGGTCGTCCGCTCCCACCAGCTCCTGCGGCCCCGGCGGGCCGGCGCCGCCGCCCGCCGCCTCTCGGCCGCCGTCGTGAGCCTGCTCTGCGTGCTGGTGATGCTGCCCGCGATCGGCGTCGCCCGGCTCGCCTACGTCTCCCAGGACGCGATGACCTCGATCTTCGCCGCCGGGGACACCCCGGTGCCGGGCGATCCGTGGCAGGGCCGGGACCGCCTCAACGTCCTGCTCCTCGGCGCGGACGCCGCCCCCGGCCGGTACGGCGTGCGCACCGACAGCGTGACCGTGGCGAGCGTCGACACCCGCACCGGCGACACCGTGCTGTTCGGCCTGCCGAGGAACCTGGCGCGCGTCCCCCTGCCGCCCGGCCCGGCCCGCGACCGTTTCCCGCACGGATTCGCGGGCGAGCCGCCGTACACGCCGGGCATCCTCAACGAGATCTGGCAGTACGCCGAGGACCACCCCGAGATCGTCCCGGGAACCGCCGACGGCGAGCGCGGTCCCGCGCTGCTGAAGAAGGCCGTCGGCGGGGTCCTCGGCCTTGACGTCCCCTACTACGCGATGGCCGACATGCGGGGGTTCGCCAAGCTGGTGGACGCGATGGGCGGGGTGCGGATCACCGTACGGGAGCCCATCGTGTACGGCCGGCACGACGAGGGCCTGATCACCCCCGGCACGCGCGTCCTCAGCGGCTCCGAGGCGCTCTGGTACGGCAGGTCCCGCACCCACACCAGCGACTACGTCCGGATGGCCCGCCAGAGGTGCCTGATGAACGCGGTCATCGACCAGGCCGACCCGGTGACGGTCCTCGGCGGCTTCGAGCAGATCGCCGACGCGGCGGTGGACACCGTCTCCACCGACATCCCCCGGGCGCTCCTGCCGCACCTGGTCGACCTGGCGGACAAGGTGAAGGGCTCCCCGGTCAGGAGCATCCAGTTCACGCCCCCGCTGACCGACCCCGTCGCCCCCGACTACGGCCTGATCAGGCAGAAGGTCGCCACCGCCCTGAACCCGGACACCCCGGACCCGGCCGCGCACCCGGACACTCCCGGCCGGGCCGCCGGGCGCCCGGCGGACAGCCCGGCGCCGACGCCCGCACCGACGTCCCGCGGCACCGTCATCCTCGACGAGGCCTGCCCCTGACCTCGTGCCGTCATCCGGGTGTCCGGGTGTCCGGGTGTCCGGGCGCCGGCACGCGCCCGGCGCGTCACGCGTGCGCCGCCGCCCCCGCCCTCGCCATCCCGGAGACCACCAGGTGGTGGAAGGGACGGATGACGTTGAAGTAGACCGGGCCGGTCCAGCGGTGGTACTTCACGATGGTCACGACGTGGAAGCGGCCGGGCTCGGCGACCACCGCGAGCCACGCGGTCAGGTGCGACTCGGTGGAGCCCGCCACGAAGTAGCGGTCCTCCTCCGCCGCGGCGACGGTGAAGAAGCCGAGCTTCTCCCCGGGCGTGAACGGGACGTCCCGCGGGCGCGTCCCCCGTGCCGAGGGCAGTTCTTCCTGCCGCATGCCGAGCAGGCGCACGAACCCGGCCCTGACGCGGTAGAGGAAGCGGATCCAGCCCGGCTCGTAGGAGACGAACCCGGCGAGGAACTCCCTGAGGGTGACCTCCCCCTCGACGGTCTTGACGTCCACGTGGTCCGCGCCCTCGGTGTAGGCGCGCAGTTCCGGGGATCGTGCGGCGTCCGGCATGGTCGCTCCCGCTCTGCAGAAGGGGACGCGGCGCCCGTCGGCGGGATCTCCGCCCGGCCCGCCGCGATCTCTCGGAACGACGATTCCACACGGCTCCGCCGGGGTCGCGGGCGGGGCGGGTCCAGTTGCCCGGCGGCCTCGCGAAACCTCAGCCCCGCGAAACCTCAGCCCCGCTAAACCCCGGTCCCGCGAACCGGCCGGCCGGCCGGTCACGACCGGTGACCGCCTCCGCCGGCTCCCGGCCCGCCGGATCCCCATGCGACGGTTGAGGGATACCCGCCCTCCGGCGGCGTACCGCCATGACATGCCTTTCTTCCCGCCAACGGCGCACCAGGATTCCCGCTGATCCTCCTGCGCGCGCTCACGCACCGTGGCATGATGGCCACCCGTACGGGTTGCAATGGTTTTCATAATCAGATTGGATCGTCATCGTGAGGGTGGCATTCGTCGGCAAGGGCGGCAGCGGCAAGACGACGCTCTCGGCCCTGTTCGCCAGATACACAGCACACCGGGGCGGGCCGGTCGTCGCCGTCGACGCCGACATCAACCAGCACCTGGGCATGGTCCTGGGCGTCGAGGAGCACGCGCTGCCCCGCCCCATGGGCTCCCACCTGGCCGAGATCAAGGAGTTCCTGCGCGGCGAGAACCCCCGCATCACCTCGGCCGCCGCCATGGTCAAGACGACCCCGCCCGGCCGCGGCTCCCGGCTGCTCCGCCTGCCCTCCGCGGACGGCCCGGCCGACGACCCGGTCCACACCCGCTTCTCGGTCCCGACCCCGGAGGGCCCCCGCCTGATGGTCACCGGCCCGTTCAGCGAGGAGGACCTGGGCGTGGCGTGCTACCACTCCAAGGTCGGCGCGGTCGAGCTCTACCTGAACCACCTGCTGGACGGCCCCGGCGAGTACGTCGTGGTGGACATGACCGCCGGAGCCGACTCCTTCGCCTCCGGCCTGTTCACCCGCTTCGACATGACCTTCCTGGTCGCCGAGCCGACCCGGCAGGGCGTCGGCGTCTACCGGCAGTACCGCGACTACGCCGCCGACTACGAGGTGCCCCTCGCCGTCGTCGGCAACAAGGTCCACGGCCCCGACGACGTCGCCTTCCTGCGCGAGCACGTCGGCGACGACCTGCTGGTCTGCCTGGAGCACTCGGCCGCCGTGCGCGCCATGGAGCAGGGCCGCCCGTTCACCCTGGACGACCTGGAGCCCGCCAACGCCCGCGCCCTCGGCACCCTGCTGGCGCACGTCGACGCCCAGGAGAAGGACTGGGAGCGGTTCGGCCGCCAGACCGTCGAGTTCCACCTGCGCAACGCGCGGGCCTGGGCGAACCGGGCCGTCGGCGAGGACCTCGCCGCCCAGGTCGACCCGGAGTTCGTCTTCGGGCCCACACGAGTGTCGCTCCACGGCTAGGTGGAGCGGTGACCGGGGCCGATCTAGTGTCGGAAAGATCCCCTTCTCGAGAGGAGAACGCAGCATGTCGCTGACCGTTCCGAACGACCTTCTCGCCCAGGCGAAGGCCGGCGAGGTGGACGACGCGGCGTTCGTCGCCTGTGTCCGCGACTCCCTGCCCTACGCCTGGTCGCTCATCAGCGACCTGGTCGCCGAGCGGGAGCGCACCGGCGCCGAGTTCGCCGACAACACCGTCCCCCCGCCGAGCGAGGAGGCCCGCGGCCAGCTCCTGCGCTGCCTGGCCAGCGACGCCATGCGCGGGGCACTGGAGCGCCACTTCGGAGTGAAGCTGGCCTTCCAGAACTGCCACCGGGTCGCGGTCTTCGACCCGTCCGCCACCAAGGCCCGCGCCGAGTTCACCACCGCCCGCTCGCAGATCCTCAACCAGTCCCCCGAACTCGTCGACTGCTGACCAGGCCACACCCCAGGGCGCGGACACATCCGTCCGCGCCCTGGGCATTGCCGAAGTGGCACGCGGTGGGGATCGGCCGGACAGTGACGTCGATCTCCTCTACGTGCGTGCCGCAGGATCGGCTCCCGGCCTTTCGAGATCATGACTCTCCAGGAGGAGCTGGAAGACCTGTCCGGCCGTCCTGTCGATCTGTTGGCCAAGCCGTACCTCAATGAGATCACCAAGGAGGAGGTCCTCCACGGCGCCCAGGTCCTCTATGCGGCCTGGCGAGCTCTACCGTGTAGACATCGTGAAAGCCGTGCGATCGATCGCGGCCTTCCTCGAAGGCGCCGAAGAGACCCGATGGCTCAGCGACGAGCAGTTGCAGTCGGCGGTGCAGTGGAAACTGATGAACATCGGCGAGGCCGCCAGCGGAATCAGTGAAGCGACCCGGACCAGGCGTCCCGATGTCCCGTGGAAGAGGATTCACGGCTTCCGCAACGTTCTCGCCCACGCGTATTTCTCCGTCGGCCTGGACGCGGTCTGGACGACATGCAACACCTCCATCCCAGCGTTGGAGAAGGATGTCCTCGATCTTCTCTGGCTGATGGACCCCGACCGGGCACGCCGCTTCGGATCACCTCACGGAGATCTCGGATAGATCCCCGTCACAGCGGGATCCCCTCCGGGCCGCTCAGCGCACCCGGGGCAGGACCTCGGCGCCGAGGCGGCGGATGTTCTCCAGGGTGCGGGCGTGGTCGCCGGCGCCCTCGACCATGAGGATCAGGTGCCGCAGGCCCGTCGCCGCGGCGGTCCGCTCGATCGAGGCGACGCAGTGGTCCGCCGAGCCGACCGGGTGCGTCGCGCACAGGAAGTCCACGTACGCCCCGACGTCCCGGCGCGGCCGGGGCCGCCCGTCCACCGGCACGTAGCCCGCCAGCCCCGGCTCCAGCCAGCGCGGCATGCTCTCCTTCAGCTCCCGTACGGCCTGCGCCGTCGAGTCGGCCACGTACCCGACGGCGGCGGCGACGTGCCCGGGGTCGCCGTCCTCCGGCAGGCCGGGCCCGGCGGGGCCCGACACCGCCGGGGCACGCACCGGTCCGCCCCCGCGGAGGCCCCGGCCGGGACCCCGGCCGCCGGCCAGCTCCCGGTAGGACCGGATCGCCTCCGCCTTCTCCTCGTCCCCGACGTGCATGCCCAGCAGCATCGGCAGCCCCCGCGCGGCGGCCAGCGCCACCGTCGGAGGCGAGGTGCACGCCACCACCGGCCGCAGCCGCGCCGACGGGACCACCGGCACCGGCCGGAACCGGAAGAACTCCCCGTCGGCCGCCACGGTGTCCCGCTCCAGCGCCGAGCAGAGCAGGTCGAGCGACTCGGCGAAGCCCCGCTCGAACCTCTCCAGCCCCGTGCCGAACACCTCCAGGTCCACCCACGGCCCGCCGCGCCCCACGCCGAGCGTGAAGCGCCCGCCCGAGACCTGGTCGAGGATCGCCGCCTGCTCGGCCAGGTCGACGGGGTGCCGGGTGGACAGCACGCTCACCGCCGTCCCCACCCGGATCCGGCTCGTACGGCCCAGCGCCACCCCGGCCAGCGTCGCCGCCGACGGGCACACGCCGTACGACATGAAGTGGTGCTCGGCGATCCAGGCGTCGTCGAACCCGGCCTCCTCGGCGGCGGCGACCGCCTCCACCGTGTCGCGCAGCACCTGACCCGGCGGGCGCCCGGGGAAACCCGCCGCGACGAGGAAGACACCGATCCGCATCCGCCGCCTACCCGAAGAGCCCGAGCTGCTCCCCGCCGGCCTCGCGGTGTTTCCGCAGGTGCCGCCAGCGGGGCAGCTTGTCGAGGTAGGACCAGGACAGCCGGTGGTGCGCGGTCGGGCCGTACTCGGCCAGGGCCTTCTGGTGGACCGGGGACGGATAGCCCGCGTTGCGGGCGAAGCCGTACTCCTCGCAGCCGAGGGAGGCCATGTAGGCGTCGCGGCGGACCTTGGCGACCACGGAGGCGGCGGCGACGGAGACGCACGACAGGTCGGCCTTGACCTCGCACCGGACCCGCCAGGGGGCGCCGAGGTAGTCGTGCCTGCCGTCCAGGATCACCGCGTCGGGCTCGACCGGCAGCTCCGCCAGGGCGCGGCGGGCGGCCCGGCGCAGCGCCTCGGTCATGCCGAGGGCGTCGATCTCCTCGTGCGTGGCCTCACCGTACCCGATGCCGGCCGCCCAGGCGGTGATCTCGCCGACCATGGCCTCGCGGCGGGCCCGGCTGAGCAGCTTGGAGTCGGTGAGCCCGGCGGGCGGCTCCGACAGGTCGGTGACCACCGCGCAGACCGCCACCGGCCCGGCCCAGGCGCCCCGGCCGACCTCGTCGATGCCGGCCACCAGCTTCGACCCGCCGTCGGACAGCAGGCGTTCGAGCGCGTAGGAGGGAGGCACAGCGGGAGTTTAGTGCGCAGGCGGGCTCCCGCGGGGCGCGCGGGCCCCGAGCGCGGAGCCCGGGGACCCGGACGCCCGGGGTCCGGAGGCACGCCCGGGCCCCGGAGGTTCAGGGCGCCGCGGGTTCGAGCGCGGTGAGGTCTCCGGCGAGGTAGCGCGCGGCGGTGTGGATCGCCCGGAGGGTCACCGCGACGGCGGGGCGGTTCACGCTGGAGGTGCGGACGACCGCGTACACGTCGCGGCCCGCGGGGGCGCCCGGGATCTCCCGTACGGCGATGCCCCGCACCCCGGCGGCCAGGGCCAGCGCGGGCACCGCGGCGATGCCGACGCCCTTGGCGACCAGGCTGAGGATGGTGCTCAACCCCTCGAACTCCCACGGCACCGGCCGGCCGCCGCCCACCTCGGCGAGCATCTGGTCGACCGCCATGCGGGAGGGCTCGCCGTCGGGGGTGGCCATCCACGGCTCGTCGCGCAGCCGCCGCAGGTCCACCGGCTCGTCGGGGGAGGCCAGACGGTGCCCGCGCGGCACCACGAGCACCAGCGGGTCGCGCAGCAGCGGGAAGATCCGCATGGTCGGCGACTCCCGCATCCGGCCGTACCAGTCGTCCACCAGGGCGATGTCCGCCGCGCCCGACTGGACCTCGCGGGTGCCCCGCCCGGCGCGGCCCTGCCGCATCCGCAGGGTCAGCGCGGTGTGCCGGCGGAGCAGCCGGGCCAGTGCGGGCGCGAAGGCCACCGCCGCGGTGGGGAAGGCGGTGAGGGTGACCCGGCCGGACGGGGTGCCCGCCTGGGCGGACAGGTCCGACTCCGCGGCCTCCACCATGGCCAGGATGCGCTCGGCGTGCTCGACCAGGCGGCGGCCGGCGTCGGTCAGCTCGGCGCTGCGGGCGGTCCGGTCGATCAGCGCCGCCCCGGCCTCGCGCTCCAGCGCGGCCAGTTGCTGGGAGACCGCAGAGGGGCTGTAGCCCAGCGACGCGGCGGTCGCGGCGATGCTCCCCTTCCGGGCGAACTCGCAGATCAAGGCCAGACGGCGCAGATCCAGCATCGCATTTCCTTATGCCCACCCACACGAACCGAAGCTTGTCCTTACGCCTGCATCCCATCACGCTGGGAACGTTCCGCAACAGAGGGGGAAAAGGCATGAATGTCACTCTTTCTGCCACTTTGGCAGCCAACGAAGACATCGAACGGAGGCGGCACGCGGGCCAGCGCGTGCTGAACCTCGCCTTCGGGGAGGCCGGCCTCCCGGTCCACCCGGCCCTGCAGGAGCGGCTCTCGGCCGCCTCCGGCCAGAACGGGTACGGCCCGGTCGCCGGGGCGCCCGCGCTGCGCGAGGCCGCGGCCGGCTACTGGACCCGCCGCGGCCTGCCCACCGACCCCGCCCTCGTCGTCTGCGGCCCCGGCAGCAAGCCCCTGCTGTACGGCCTGCTGCTCGCGATCGGCGGGGACATCGTGCTGCCCGTGCCGAGCTGGGTCAGCTACGCCGCCCAGGCCGACCTGGCCGGGATGCGCTCCCTGCCCGTCGCGACGCTCCCCGGCGAGGGAGGAGCGCCCGACCCCGACCGGGTGGCCGCCGCGGTGCGGCGCGCCCGCGCCGAGGGGCGGCAGGTGCGCTCGCTGCTGGTCACGCTCCCCGACAACCCCACCGGGACGCTCGCGAGCGCCGAGACGGTCAAGAGGCTCGCCGAGCTCGCCCGCGACCTCGACCTGGTGATCATCTCCGACGAGATCTACCGCGACCTCGTCCACGACCCGGCCGCCGGCTTCGTCAGCCCCGCCGAACTCGCCCCCGAGCGGACCGTCGTCACCAGCGGGCTCAGCAAGAGCCTGGCCCTGGGCGGCTGGCGGATCGGCGTGGCCCGGCTGCCCGCCGCCGGCCTGCGCGACCGGCTGCTCGCGGTGGCCAGCGAGATCTGGTCCAGCCCCGCCGCCCCCGTCCAGCAGGCCGCCGCCTACGCCTACACCGAACCCGCCGAGCTCGTCGAGCGGGTCGCCGCGAGCAGGCGGCTGCACGCCGCGGTCGCACGGGCGGTGCACGCCCGCCTCGTCCGGACCGGGGTGCGGACGGACCTGCCGCGGGGCGGCTTCTACCTCTACCCCGACTTCACCGGCGCTCCGGGCCTCGACGGCCTCACGACCTCCGCCGGCCTGGCCGCCCGCCTGCTCGACGAGCACGGGGTCGGGGTGCTGCCCGGCCAGGTCTTCGGCGACGACCCGCGGGCGCTGCGCGCGCGGGTGGCGACCAGCCTGCTGTACGGCGAGACCGCCGAGCAGCGGCTGGCCGCGCTGAGCGCCCCCGACCCCCTCGGGCTGCCCTGGATCGCGGCCTCCCTCGACCACCTCGGCGAGACCCTCGCCGCGCTGACCGCCCGGTGACCCGCGCGGAGGACGTTCCGCACACCACCCGGCGACCCGCACGGAGGGCACCGCGCGCGCCGTGCGGCGACCCGCGTGCAGGGCGCCCGGCCGCCGCGTTCCGGGACCCCGGATCCCGGCACGTTGCAGTTTGGACAACGCGCCCGGCCCTCCACCGCCTCGGGGACGGGCTCCACCCGCCTGACCTGCTGGTTCACCTGTCCGACCGCGCTCCGGCGGGCACGTCGCCTGATGCTCACGGAGATGTCCCGCGCCATTTGGCATTAGACGCCGTAGAGAGCCCTCATCATGTGCTCATGCCCGCTTTTGTCACCCTGTCCGGGCGCCTCGTGCGCCTGGAACCGCTCAGCCTCGAGGTCGTCGACGACCTGGTCGCGGCGGCGAGTGAGGACCGTACGACCTACGGCTTCACCCGCGTCCCCAACGGCCCAGGCGAGATGGCCTCCTACGTGGAGGCCGCGCTGGCTGAGCAGGCGGAGGGCCGCACGATGCCCTTCGCCATCCGGTGGCTGCACACCGACCGCATCGTCGGTGCCACCCGTCTCATGCACCTGGAGTACTGGCAGGGCCCCATGCCCTGGCCGCCGGGTGCGCGTGGCGCGGTGGGCGAGGTCCCGTCCGTGGCGGACATCGGTTACACCTGGCTGGCGGCGTCGGCCCAGGGCACCGGTGTCAACCGGGAGAGCAAGTACCTGATGCTCTCCCTCGCCTTCGAGACGTGGCAGGTCCACCGCATCACCCTGAAGGCAGACGTACGGAACGTACGCTCCCGGGCCGCCATCGAGGCCCTCGGCGCGCACCTCGACGGTGTGCGGCGGGCGGAGAGCCGAGGCGCCGACGACACGGTCCGAGATACCGCGTACTACTCGATCCTGAGCTCCGAATGGCCGCTCGTGCGAGAACGCCTGCGCGCGCGGCTCGGTCTGGTCGAGGCCGCGTAAAGCACACCCCGTCACCATCCCACGACCACAGCACATGGACGAAGGCCCGCCCGGGAGCCCGGGCGGGCCTTCGTCCACCGGCGGCACCCCCTGCCACCGGTCTTCCACCGGCGGCGCCCCCGCCGCCGGTCCCCTTCTTCCCACTCCGGTCCCCTGTCCCGGCCGCCGGGCACGACCGCCCCCGTACGGGGCCATGCCCGGCATGTCGCAAGAATCCCGCCGACGGCTCAACGCCCGATCAATGGACGATCAACCCCTGCTCGACGGCCGGTCGGCCCCCGATCGCCTATGGAGCAGGGGGAAAAGGATCTATATTTGGCAGAAAAGCGTCCCATTAAGGGTGGAGAGTACGGGTCATGGCTGCTCCCGACGGCGAGGGCGGGCTGCGCTTCGCCGTACTCGGCCCCGTCCAGGCGTGGCGCGACGGTGCCGAGCTGGATCTGGGCACCCCGCTGCAACGTTCCATAATCGCGATGCTGCTGCTGCGCGAGGGCCGCGCCGTGACGCCGACCGAGATGATCGACGGCGTCTGGGGAGAGGACGCGCCGCCCCGCGCGCTGGGCGCGCTGCGCACCTACGTCTCCCGGCTGCGCGCCGTACTCGAACCGGGCCGCTCCCCCCGCACCCCGCCGGAGCTGCTCACCTCGGTGGGCCGCGGCTACGCGCTGCGCCTGGGCGGCGCCTGGTTCGACCTGGTCCGCTTCGAGGACGCGGCGCGGCGGGCGGAGGCGGCCCGCCGGGCCGGAGACCTGCGCGGGGCGGCGGAGAGCCTGCGCGCGAGCCTGGCGCTGTGCACCGGCGAGCCGCTGGCCGGAGCCGTCGGCCCCTACGTCGAGCACCAGCGCGGCCGGCTGGCCGAGCGGCGGATGACCGCGCTGGAGACCCTCATGGACCTGGACCTGGAGCTGGGCCGGCACGCCGAGGTCGTCTCCGAGCTCATCGCGCTCACCGCCGACCACCCGCTCCGCGAGCGGCTGCGCGCCCAGCTCATGCTCGCCTACTACCGGTGCGGGCGGCAGGCGGACGCGCTGGCCGTCTTCACCGACACCCGCCAGGCCCTCATCGACGAGCTGGGCGTCGACCCCGGCCCCGAGCTGACCGCGCTGCACCAGCGCATCCTCGCCGGCGACCCCGGACTGGCCGCCCCCGCCGAGCCGGTACGGCTGCGCACCGCACCGCCCGAGCCCCCTGCCGCGCCTCCGGCCCCGGAGGGCGGCGGGTTCGAGCCGCCCGAGCTGCCGCGCCCGGCGCAGCTGCCCGCGGCGGTGAACGACTTCACCGGGCGCCGCCAGATCACCGACCGGCTCCGCGCCGTGCTGTCCGCCGCGGAGGGCGCGGCGGACGGGGCGGGGGACGGCGCCGAGAGTGGCGCGGGCGGCGTCCCGGTGGCGGCCGTCTCCGGCATCGGCGGCGTCGGCAAGACGACCGTGGCGGTGCACGTCGCCCACGCCATGCAGGACCGCTTCCCCGACGGGCAGCTCTACGCCGACCTGCGCGGCTACGGCGACGAGCCGACCGCGCCGGAGTCGGCGCTGGCCGCGTTCCTGCGCGGGCTGGGCCTGCCCGCCGACGTCATCCCGGACGGCCTGGCCGAGCGCTCGGCCCTGTTCCGCTCACTGCTGGCCGACCGCCGGATCCTGGTGCTGCTCGACAACGCCCGCGACGCCGCCCAGGTCGCCCCGCTGCTCCCCGGCGCCGCGGGCTGCGCGGCGATCGTGACGAGCCGCCACAAGCTGGCCGACCTGCCCGCGGCGCGCCTGATCGACCTGGACGTGATGGAGCCGGACGAGGCGCTGGCGCTCTTCGCCGCGGTCGCCGGGCCCGAGCGGGTGGACTCCGAGCGGGCCGCCGCCATGGACGTAGTCGCCGCCTGCGGTTTCCTGCCGCTGGCCGTACGGATCGTCGCCGCCCGGCTGGCCGCCCGCCCCACCTGGACGGTCGCCTCCCTGGTGCCCCGGCTGGCCGACGAGCGCCGCCGCCTGGACGAGATGCGCGTGGGCAACCTCACCGTCGAGTCGACCTTCGCCCTCGGGTACGGCCAGCTCACCCCGGCCCAGGCCCGGGCCTTCCGGCTGCTCTCGCTACCCGGCGGGCCGGACATCTCGGTCTCCGCGGCCTCGGCGGTGCTCGGCCTGGACCCCACCGAGACCGAGGACCTCCTGGAGTCCCTGGTGGACGCCAGCCTGCTGGAGGCCCCGGCCCCCGGCCGCTACCGCTTCCACGACCTGCTCAAGCTCTTCGCCCGCCGGGTCGCCGAGCGCGAGCCCGACCCCGACGGGGAGCCCGGAGCGGACGCCGCGGGTTCCGCGCCGGGCGCGGCCGGTCCCGGGGCGAGGGCGCTGCGCAGGCTGCTCTGCTTCCACCTCGCCTCCGCGCGATCGGCGCACCGGCTCGCCTACGAGGGCAGCACCATCGCCGACCGGCTCGCCGTCTCCGCCTGCGGGCACGACTTCTCCTCCGCCGACGAGGCCGTCACCTGGCTCTCCGTCGAGGCCGAGGGCCTGTTCGCGTCCATCTCCCAGGCCGCCGCCGGGGCGCCGGACGCCGACGCGCTGCTGCCCGCGGCCGACCTGCTGCTGGCCATGGAGCCGCTGCTGGAGTCGGGCAGCCACGTCCGCGAGTTCGACCTGCGGATCCGCGAGCTGCTCGCCGCCGCCCGCCGCCTGGCCGCGCCCTCCTGCGAGCTGCGCTGCCGCTACGTGCACGGCCGGCTGCTGTTCGGCATGAACCGGCTCGCCGAGGCGGAGGAGGAGTTCCGGGCCGTGCTGGAGCTGTCCGCGTCGGGCGACCGGATCGTCACCGGTGAGACGCTCAACGCGCTGGCCGTGGTGGTCGGGCGGCAGCGCCGCCACACCGAGGCCCTGGCGTGGTTCGACGCGGCCCGCAAGGCCTTCCGGGAGATGGGCGCGCCGGGCGGCGAGGCCCTGACGCTCAGCTACTCCGCCCGCGACCACCTGTTCCTCGGCCAGCCCGAGGAGGCGATCGCCGCCGCCGAGCAGGGGCTGGCGATCTTCAGTGAGATCGGCTCCGCCGCCGGCACCGCCCGCGCCCGCTACCACCTGGGCATCGTGCTGTCCCGGGTCGGGCGGCTGAACGAGGCGGTCCACCACCACGCCGAGTGCCTGGCCTTCTTCCGGGCAGGCAACCAGCGGGTGTGGGAGCAGCGGGTCTGCGCCCGCCTCGCCGAGACGCTCATCGCCGCCCAGCGGTTCGCCGACGCGGCCCGCCACGCCGAGCAGGCGCTGACCGTCAGCCGCGAGATCGGCCACCCGTACGGCGAGGCGCAGGCGCTGTGGGTGCTAGGCCGGGCGCTGTCCGGACTGGGCGAGACCGAGCGCAGCCGCGCCTGCCTGGTCCGCGCCCACGACCTCTTCGCCCGCCTCGGCGCCCCCGAGACCGGGGACCTGCGCGCCCTCCTCGACCGCGACCAGGTCGGCGACGGGACCGAGCCCGTCGTATAGGGCGTCGTCGAGGCGCGTCATCCACACGTGGTTGATCACCGGGCTCCCATCTGCGCTGTGCTGACCGCTGTGCCGATTGCGACGCCGCACGCCGCGGCCCGGGGGGCCGGCGCCCTCTCGCGTCAGGGGTCCGGCCGGTCGTCAAGGCCACCGTCCGGCGCGTAGGGGGCCCGGGATATCCGGTACGCCGCTCGGTGACCAGCCGCCTCTCACGACGACCGGCCGGACGTGCGGCGCGGATCCACAACCCCCCGGATCCGCGTCCGCCCCCCGAGCGTCCTCCGCCGCGTTCAACATCCGATCAACAAGCGATCGCCGAAGATGTCCACAGGCTGTGGACAGTCACCCTGTGGATATGTGGAAAAACCCTTCGGCGATCAGCAGGCGGAGCCGCTCCAGGGCCTTGCCCGGCAGCTCGTCGCCGTTCTCCCCGGTCAGGTCGGCTATCGCGGTGAGCAGCGGGGCCAGTGGATACTCGCCGTCGCAGACGCCCGCGAGAGCCGCCTCCACCGTTCCCACCCGCGCACTGCGGCACAGCCCCCGGGTCTGCCGGAGCACGATCGTGGCCGGATCCTCCGCGCCGGGCGGGCCGATGCGCTCCTCCACCACCCCGGGATCCACCACCAGCCGGGCCGCGAGCAGCTCGGCGTCGGACAGCCGGTGCGCCGCGGTGATCGAGCCGAGCACCTCCTCCACGTAGCCGCCCACCGGCAGCTCCACGCGCCCGCCGTACTCCTCCACCCGGACGACCGGGTCGAGGGTGCCGGAGTCGTGCAGGGTGATCCAGCCGAAGCCGACCCCTGTGACGCGCATCGCCTCGAACCAGCCGAGCCAGTCGTCGTAGAGCCCGCGGTAGCGGTCGGTGCCCTGCTCGGCGGCGTCACGCAGCCACAGCTCGACGTACTCGGCCGGGTCCTGGACGTCCCGCTGCACCGCCCAGCCGTCGCAGCCGGCCAGCGTCAGCCAGCCGCCGACCCGGTCGCGCCAGTCCTCCCCCTCCACGTGCAGCCAGTTGGCCAGGAGCTGGCAGGTGCCGCCGGGGTTGAGGAAGCGGGGCGCCTGCCGTACGAGGTCGCGGCAGAAGCCGTCGGCCTCGAAGCCGGACTCGCGGTAGGTGAACCGGCCGGCGGGGGAGATCACGAACGGGGGGTTGGAGACGACCAGGTCGAAGCGCTCGCCCTCGACCGGCTCGAAGAGCGACCCCTCGCGGGCGTCCACCCCCTCGATCCCGGACAGGGCCCAGCTCAGCCGGGCCAGCTCCAGGGCGCGGGGGTTGACGTCGGTGGCGGTGATCCGGCCGGCCCGGCCGGCCAGGTGCAGCACCTGGACGCCGCAGCCGGTGCCCAGGTCGAGGGCGGCGTCCACCGGGCGGCGGGACACCAGCTGGGCGAGGTTCGCCGAGGCGCCGCCCGCTCCGACCACGTGGTCCGCACGGAGCGCCGGGTCCCCCGGCCTGACCTTCCGGTCGGAGACGACGTAGCCGCCGGTCTCCCACGGCTGGAGGTGGACGCGGGAGACGACCCTGGGCCCGTCGGCGGCCAGCAGGCCCGCGGCCGTCAGCTCGGCCGCGGGAAGGCCCGCGGGCGGCTCGACCGGGACGCCGAGCCACCACAGCCGGATCAGCGTGCCCAGCGGGTCTCCGTCACGGGTGGCGCGCAGGGCGGGGACGAGCTCCTCGCGGGAGAGGGCGGTGGCGGCGACGTCGCCGAGGCGCTCGCGCACGCCGTCGATGGTGTAGCCGGTCTCGAGCAGCAGCTCGCGGAGCCGGTCCAGCGGATCTTTCACCGGCCTATCGTCGCACTGTTCCCCACCCCGGACCCAGAGTGACTAAATCGTTACGCAACGTGGTAAGCGTTCTGTAAGCGGGATTCAAGGGCTTGGCGGTAATCCTTTGTATCCGCCCGCACGCGTCCCGGAGGACCCACCGATGCTGATCCCGTGCCTGGCCTGCGAGTCCCGTTTCCGCCCCGACGAGTACTTCCAGGCGTGCCATGACTACAACCGGGGCCTGGACCGGGTCGCCTGGACCTGCCCCCGCTGCGGGAACCGCGACGAGCTGCGGGTGCTGCCCGGGGAGCTCGGCTTCGGCTACCCCCGCAGCGGCAGGTTCGACGTGAGCGAGCGCGTGCGCGTGCCCGGCCTGCGCCGCCGCCGCCAGGAGCTGCGGCTGGACATCTCCCTGGACGAGAAGGTCTGGCGGGTCCCCACCCGCCTGGTGGCGGCGCGCTGACCCGAGGGAGCGGGGTCAGTCCTCGTGGCGCCGCAGGCTCTGCCAGGCGGCGGCGCACAGGGAGGCGATCTCCTCCTCCGTGGGCTGGTGCGCCCCGGCGAACCACAGGCGGCACATCTCCACGGCCGGGCCGAGCCAGAGCACGTAGCACATCGTGGGAGGGACGGGCTGGAGCACGCCGGCCTTCATGTGCGGACGCCACCAGTCGGCGACGTTGCGGAAGAAGACCCGGCGCGACTCGGCGACCTCCGGGCCCCCCGGCTCGTTCCGCTTGGGCGGGCGCTCGCTGATCAGCAGGTGGGCCCGCTCGCGGTGCTCCCCGCACCAGGACATGTGCAGCGCGACGATGGCCTCGACCCCCTCGCGTGCGCCCTCGTGGCTGCGCAGCTCGGCGAGGAAGGCGTCCTGGTACATGTCCAGCGTCTCGGCGTACAGCGTGCCGAAGACGTGCTCTTTGCTCGCGAAGTGGTGGTAGAAGCTGCCGACGCTGACGCCGCTCTCCTCGCGGAGGCTGGCCAGCGTGGTCGCCGAGACACCGTCCTGGCTGAACCGCCGCAGGGCTCCCTCGACGATCCGGGTCCGGCCGTCGCGTCCGTTCTTGGCACTCTTCACGGGGTCAATAGTGCGGCAACAGAACCTTGTTCTGCAAATATCCGCCCGCGTCCGGAGTGCCGATGATCATACCGCATCCGCCGCGGCGGCGTCCCCTCGCCCCCGGCGGCGCAGTTGCGCGACGACCTCCACCGTCCCGGCGGAGACCGCCATGGCCGCGTCCGGCCACCACGCGCGGATCATGGAGAGCACCTTGCGGTTCTCCGCCAGGACGTCCATCCCCACCGCCTCGGCCCCGCGCGCCTCGGCCCGGTGCAGCAGCCGGCGGACGAGCCGCGAGCCGATCCCGCGCCCCTGCCACTCGTCCGCAACCACGACCGAGATCTCCACCCCGCCGTCCCGGTCGAAGCCCATCACGTGCCCGACCACGGTCTCGCCGTGGACCGCCAGCAGCACGTCGCGCCGCTCGTCCACCCTGAGCAGGGCGCGGACCAGACCCTCGCCCGGACGGCCGAGACCGGTGAAGAAGCGCAAGGTCTGCGTGTGCAGGGAGAGCCCGCACAGGAAGGCGCGCATCCGTTCCCCGTCGTCCGCCAGGACGGGCCGGATCTCGACCTCCCGCCCCGCCGCGACCCCCGCCGCGACCCCCGGTACGGCCGGCGACACCGCCGGCGCCGGGTCCCGGCGCGGGCGCACGAGCTGAGTTCTCATCATGGACTCAGCCTCTCGCGGATCACCTGAGTCTGTCAACTAGACTTAGATGCGTTGGAGGTGGTCCCATGGCCGCTTACGATGCGGATATGAGTGAGGCGACCGTCGGTGACGCGCCCCTGCGGGCGGAAAACTGCTCGATCGCGCGCACGCTGGGCATCGTGGGCGAGAAGTGGACCTTCCTGGTGCTCCGCGAGGCGTTCAGCGGAGTGCGCCGCTTCGCCGACATGCAGGCCGGCACCGGAGCCCCCCGCCAGGTGCTGAGCGCCCGGCTCACCCGGCTGGTGGACGAGGGGCTGCTCCGCAAGGTCCCCTACCGCGAGCCCGGCCAGCGGCAGCGCGACGAGTACCGGCTGACCGAGATGGGCCGCGACCTCTATCCGATCATGGTGGCGCTGATGCACTGGGGCGACCGCTACCTGTCCGACCCCGACGGCCCGCCGGTGCTCCTCACCCACCGCGGTTGCGGCGCCCCCATCGAGCAGCACTTCCGGTGCGCCGAGGGCCACGAGGTCGGCGGTCCCCGCGACGTCACCCCGCTGCCCGGCCCCGGCGCCAAGCCGCGCGCGACCGGCACCGACGGCTGAGCACGGATCCGACCGCTGAACACGGATCCGGCGGCGCGCCGGAGACCCGGTCGGCGGACGGGGCGGTCGGTGCGGTGCCTACCCTTGGTGGCGTGTACCGCTTCCTGCTGACCCGCCGCTGGATCGCGCTCCACATCGTGGTGCTGCTGGTCATCCCCGCCTTCGCCCTCCTGGGCCGATGGCAGTTCGGGCGCTTCGAGGAGCGGTCGTCCAGCAGCGACCGGATCGCCGCCAACCTCGCGGCGGACCCGGTCCCGCTCACCGAGCTCACCTCCGTCGGCGGCACCGTCCGCGAGCAGGACAAGCACCGCCGGGTGACGGTCTCCGGCACCTTCGACGCGGCCCACCAGCTCCTGGTCCGCCGCCGCACGCAGAACCGGGCCGTCGGCTTCTACGTGCTCACCCCGCTGGTCACCGGCGACGGGCCAGCCGTGCTGGTGAACCGGGGCTGGGTCCCGGCGGGCGCCACCGCCGAGGCCCTGCCGGAGGTGCCCGCGCCCGCCACCGGCCAGGTGACCGTCACCGGGCGGCTGCGCCCCGCCGAGAGCGAGGAGTCCACGGGCATCCGCGACCTGCGGGGCCTGCCCGCCGGGCAGGTGATGCTGATCGACACCGCCGCGATCGGCGCGGGCCTGCCGTACGAGCTGTTCGGCGGCTACGTGGAGCTGACCGAGCAGGTCCCGGCGGCCGCCGCCGCGCCCGAACCGGTGCCCGAGCCGGACACCGGCGAGGGCGGCGGACTCAACCTCGCCTACGGCGTGCAGTGGTGGCTGTTCATCGGCGTCGCGATCGGTGGCTGGGTCCTGCTGATCCGCCGGGAGGCCGCCGATCTGAGGGCCAGGACCGCCCCGGAGATCGCGGAGAAGGCGAACGCTTGACCTCCGGGATCAACACGAGACCCCATCGCTTGTCCAGCGTGATGCCGACACCGTACCGTTGACCGCGTGACTACGCCGCTACTGCCCGACCCCGAGCCCAGGCGGCGGGACTATGTCATCATCTCGGCCGACGACCACCTGATCGAGCCGCCCGACATGTTCGAGGGCCGGCTCCCGGACAAATACGCCGAGCTGGCCCCGAAGGTCGTCGAGACCGAGGCGGGCCACCAGGTCTGGCGGTACGGCGGGGCGACCTACCCGTGCGCCGGCCTCGACGTCGGCGCCGGCCTGCCGCGCGAGCAGTGGACGCTCGACCCCGTCCGGTTCGAGCACATGCGGCCGGGCTGCCACGACATCGAGGCGCGCATCCGGGACATGGACAGCGCGGGCGTGTGGGCCGCGCTCTGCTTCCCCGGCATGCTCGCCGGCCAGGCCGGCACGGTCTTCTCCCGCACCCGCGACCAGGAGCTGGGCCTGGCGGTCCTGCGGGCGTGGAACGACTGGCACGTCGAGGTCTGGGCGGGCACCTACCCCGAGCGCATCATCGCCCTGCAGCTGCCCTGGCTGACCGATCCGGAGATCGCGGCCAAGGAGATCCGGGACAACGCCTCCCGGGGCTTCAAGGCCGTGCTGTTCCCCGAGTTCCCCACCCGGCTCCGCCTGCCGTCGATCCACGGCGACCACTGGGACCCGTTCTTCCGGGCCTGCGAGGAGACCGGCACCGTCATCTGCCTGCACACCGGCGCGGGCTCCTGGACGCCCGTGCCCTCACCCGACACCCCGGTCGAGGCGATCACCACGCTCGTGCCGGCCAGCGCCATGTTCGCCTGCGCCGACTGGCTCTGGTCGGGCGTGCCGCTCCGCTTCCCCGGCCTGCGCATCCTGATCGTGGAGGGCGGCGTGGGCTGGCTGCCGATGCTGGCCGAGCGGGCCGACTACGCGCTGGACCACCCGGTCGCCGGCGAGGCGTCCTGGGACGGCGGGCTGAAGCCCAGCGAGGTCCTGCGCCGCAACTTCTTCTTCGGCACGCTGAACGACCACGCCCTGTCCGGCGTGCGCCTGGCCGTCGGGCTGGAGCACGTCCTGCTGGAGAGCGGCTACCCGCACTCCGACTCCACCTGGCCCGACACCCAGCAGGCCGTCGCGCGCAACCTCGGCAGCCTGCCGCCCGCCGACGTCGCCCGGGTGACCTACGGCAACGCCGCGCGGTTGTTCGGCCACCCGCTCCCGTCCCGGGCCTGGCTCAGGATGGAACGCCTCTGACGGCGGGACGGGCACGCTCCCACTCGACGTAGCGCCCGCTCTCCCCGAGCAGCGAGCCCGTCAGCCAGAGGAAGACCCCGAAGTCGTCGGCGACGCCGACGAGCGCCAGGAAGTCCGGGACGACGTCGATCGGCGAGATCATGTAGAGCACGCCGAGACCCATCAGGGCGAGCCTCCCCCTGCCGATGCCGGGGTACTCCCCGCGCAGCGCCGAGCCGACCATCCGGGGCAGCGCCCGCAGGCGCGCCCCGAGCTTCGGCGAGCCGGGCCGGCTCACCTCCCGGTACGTCCGCCAGACCTGGGCCGCGCGTGCCGCCTTCGCCATCGGAAACCTCCTCGCAGAACGCGTCCGCCGGAACGGGTACTACCCGTCTCGTTGCGATATAACGCGTCATTCCGCCCGAAGGTTCCGCACGGGACCGTGACCGGCAGGCTCCGCACGGGACCGTGACCGGCAGGTCCCGCGCGCCCCCTCCCGCGCCGGGGAGCCCCGGCTCACTCCATGCCGGGCGCCAGATCCCGTACGGCCTGCGCGATCGGCACCTCGCCTCCGGGAATGGGGGCGAGCACCGGGGTGTCGAGGCCGCATGCCACGTACTCGCGGATCCTGGCCCGGCAGGTGGCCGCGTCCCCGTGCACGATGAGCGCGTCCACGACCTCGTCGGGGATGGCTTTCAGCGCCGCCTGCCGGTCCCCGGCCGCCCAGGCCTCGTGCATCGGCCGCAGCTGCTCGCCGCGGCCCAGCCAGTCGTGGAAGGCCGCGTAGACCGGGACGGTCAGGTAGCTGGCGAGCATCCACCGGCCGAGCTCCCTGACCTTGTCGGCGTCCTCGCTGACGCACACGAACAGCCGGGCGATCAGCTCGGTGTCCGGCCCGATCTCGGCCCGGACCTTCCGCACGTCCTGCGGTGCGAGCCAGTTGGTGATCGCGCCGTCGGCCTCCTCGGCGGCCAGGTGGAGCATGCGCGGCCGCAGCGCGGCCAGCACGATCTTCGGCGCGACCTTGGGCGCGCGCTCCAGCTTGAAGCCCTTGACCTCGAACGTCTCGTACTTCTCCGTGACCTTCTCGCCCGCCAGGGCCTTCCTCAGGAAGCGCAGGGTGTCGCGGGTCCGGGAGAACGGCTTGGTGAACTCCCCGGCGTTCCAGCGCTCGACGATGGCCGGGGAGGAGGCCCCGATGCCCAGCACGAACCGGTCGGGGGCGAGGTCGGCAAGCGTGGCGGCCGACATGGCCAGCAGGGCGGGCCCGCGGGTGGAGGCGGGCACGATCGCGCTGCCGAGACGGAGGCCGGGGGCCCACTCGTTGGCCAGCGCGAGCGGGGTGAAGCCGTCGACGCCGTTGACCTCGGCCGACCAGGCGTCGGTGTAGCCGAGGGCGGGGAGCTCTGCCACCAGCTCCTTGGAGCCGGCCAGTGAGCGGTCGTAGAAGGGGACCGTCATGCCCCAGCGTGCGCCCGTCGCCATCGTGCCGCCTTTCGTGGTCCTTGCCTGTGGTCCCACCGTGGTCCGCCCGGAGGAACGCCTAGAACGACATTCTGGTCCAGCTTGCCGTACCCGACCCGGGAGCCGTCAAGAGCCGACCATACCAACCGGACGGTATGCGAGGGGAGAGGGGATCCGGCCCCTGGCGGCGCCCCGGTCCCGCGGCGCCCCGGAGCACGGATCCCGGGGCGCTCGGTCCCGGAAGCCCTCTCAGGAGCGCAGCTCGTGCACCCCGGCGATGAAGTCGCGGGCGATGCCCCGCAGCCCGGGCAGGTGGGAGAGGGAGACCAGCCGGTCGACCAGCGGCACGGTGAGCTCGATGAACCGGTAGGTCCGTCGGCAGCCCTCGGAGGTGTCGTGCACCCAGAACAGCACGACGCCCATCGAGAGCAGCCAGAGCAGCTCGGGCAGCTCCTCGCGGAGCTCGGCGTCGATCCGGTCCGACGCGCCCTCCACGACCCGGCGGTAGATCGCGATCGACGCCTCGCGCGCGGGCGACGACTCGGCGCTGAACGGGCTGAGCGGGTTGCTCGGCTCGGCCGCGTGCTTGAAGAACTTCACCGCGAACTCGTGGTAGGGCTCGGAGACCCGCACCCACTCCCGCAGCACCCCGTCCAACCGCCCGGCCAGGCTCCGCTCGGCGGCCAGCACCCGCTCGCACGCCGCCTCGTGCTCGGCCTGCGCCCGGTCGTAGTAGGCCTGGACCAGCGCCTCCTTGGAGGAGAAGTAGTAGTAGGCGTTGCCCACCGAGACCCCGGCCTCGGCGGCGATGGCCCGCATCGTGGTCGCCTCGTACCCCCGCTCGCGGAACAGCCGCAGGGCCGTCTCGACGATGACTTCACGGGTCCTGTCGGACCCCCTGCTCCTCCGGGTCGGCTCGGCCACGCTCGTCACTGTACGGCCCGCGTCCCTGTGAGTCATGGCGCCTCACGGTGATCGGCATCACAGTGCAAAGATCCGGTAGCCGGGGCGATCACGTGGTTTCGGCGCCGTTCCGGCGGTGGGATTGATCTCCTCGCGGAAGGGCGAACCGCGACAAGGATCGGATCGATGGGAACACGTCCCACCAGACACAGGGCTGTCCGGCTCGCTGCCGGGGCCCTGCTCGCCGTGCACACGACGACGCTCTTCTCGCCGGCCACCGGCGCCGCCCCGGCCGCGGGCGCACCGCCCGCCGCCACCCCGGCCGGGAACGCCGCCCCGGCCGCGGGCGCACCGCCTGCCGCTCCGGCCTCCGACGCGCCGCCCGCCGCCCGCGTGCCGCTGGCCGCCGTGGCCCGCAGGATGCCGGCGGACCCCCGGAGCGAGGGCAGGACCACCCTGCGGCGGGAGCGCCCGGTCTGGCTCACCCACACCCAGGCGATCAGGAGGCTCGGCCGGGCCGGGCTGGGCCTGTACTCCTCCGGCGGGTGCTCCGACCGGGCGAACAGGCGGTGCACCTCGCTGGAGGCGATCCGGACGGAGACCCTGCGGGGGGTGATCCGGCTCAAGCGCCGCAGCGGCTGCCCGGTCATCCTCACCGGCGGCACCGAGACCGGCCACACGCCCGGCCGCTACAGCCACGCCAACGGCTACAAGCTGGACGTGGAGCCCAACGCCTGCCTCGACCGGTACATCAGGCGCACCGAGCCGTTCCGCGGCCTGCGCTCCGACGGGGCCCTCCTGTACGGCACCGCGCAGGCCCTCTACGCCCGCACGCCGTCCCACTGGGACATCGTCTTCGTCTGAAAGGCCCCGCCCGGACCACGCCCGGGGAGACCCGGGAAGCAAGGCCCGGGCGCGGTCCGGGGCGGCCCGTGAGAACCCCGCCCCGGATCCCGGCGGGCCCCGTGCGCACGTGAGGCCCTCCCGCCGCGCGGCGGGAGGGCCTCACACGAGACAAGGACCGTCCGGGGACTACCCGGCGAACTCGGCCGCGACCAGCTCGGCGATCTCCGCCGCGTTCAGGGCCGCGCCCTTGCGGAGGTTGTCGCCGCAGACGAACAGGTCGAGCGTGTTCGGGAAGTCGAGCGCCTGGCGGATCCGGCCCACGTAGGTGGGGTCGGTGCCGACCACGTCGGCCGGGGTCGGGAAGACGCCGCTCGCGGGGTCGTCCATGACGACCACGGTGGGGGCGGCCTCCAGGATCCGGTGCGCGTCGGCGACGGTGATCTCGCGCTCGAAGGTCGCGTGCACGGCCAGCGAGTGCGTGGTGATCACCGGGACGCGCACGCAGGTCGCCGAGACCTTCAGGTCGCCGATGCCGAGGATCTTGCGGGACTCGTTGCGGAGCTTGAGCTCCTCGGAGGCCCAGCCGCCCTCCTTCAGCGAGCCCGCCCACGGCACGACGTTGAACGCCACCGGCGCCGGGAACGGCGACTCGCCGTCGCCCAGCTTGTTCTGGAGCGCCTTGCGCACGTCACCGGCCGCCTGCCCCACCGTCCGGTCGCCCGCCAGCGCCTCGATCTCGTCGTAGAGCCGGGCCGAACCGGCCACGCCCGCGCCGGAGACCGCCTGGTAGGAGGCGACGACCAGCTCGCGCAGGCCGTACTCGCGGTGGAGCGCGCCCATCGCGGCCATCATCGACAGCGTGGTGCAGTTGGGGGTGGAGATGATGCCCAGCGGACGGTTGCGCGCGGCCTCCGGGTTGACCTCGGGCACCACCAGCGGGACCTCGGGGTTCATCCGGAAGGTGCCGGACTTGTCGATGACGACCGCGCCGCGCTGGGCCGCGACCGGCACCCACTCGGCGGAGACCTCGTCCGGGACGTCGAAGATCGCGATGTCCACGCCGTCGAAGACCTCGGGGGCCAGCGCCTGGACGGCCACGTTCTCGCCGCGGACCTCAAGGACCTTCCCGGCGGAGCGGGCGGAGGCCACCAGGCGGATCTCGCCGTAGACGTCCTCACGGGAGGAGATGATGTCGCGCATGACCGTGCCGACGGCTCCGGTCGCGCCGATCAGTGCGAGGGTGGGCTTGCGGCTCATCGTCCGGTACCTCCGTAGACCACTGCTTCAACCTGGTCGGCGTCGAGGTCGAACGCGCGGTGCGCGGCGGTGACGGCCGCGTCCACCTCGTCCAGCCCGACGATCACCGAGATGCGGATCTCCGAGGTGGAGATCATCTCGATGTTGACCCCCGCGTCGGCGAGGGCGGCGAAGAACGTCGCGGTGACGCCGGGGTGCGAGCGCATGCCTGCGCCGACCAGCGAGACCTTGCCGATCTGGTCGTCGAACTGCAGCGACTCGAAGCCGATCCGCTCCTGGACCTTCTTCAGGGCGGTCAGCGCCGCGGAGCCGTCGGTGGCCGGAAGGGTGAAGGAGATGTCCGTCCGGCCGGTCGCCGCCGCCGACACGTTCTGCACGATCATGTCGATGTTGATCTCGGCGTCCGCCAGCGTTTTGAAGATCGTCGCAGCCTCGCCGACCTTGTCGGGCACCCCGACAACGGTGATCTTGGCCTCGCTCCGGTCGTGCGCGACGCCGGAGATGATCGGCTGCTCCATCTCGTTTCCTTCACTGTCGGGGTCGGAGACGACCCACGTGCCTTCCTTGGTGCTGAACGAGCTTCTGACGTGGATCGGCAGGTTGAACCGGCGGGCGTACTCCACGCAGCGCAGGTGCAGGATCTTCGCCCCGCAGGCCGCCAGCTCCATCATCTCGTCGTAGGAGATCCTGGGGATCTTGCGGGCGGCCGGCACGATGCGCGGGTCCGCGGTGAAGACGCCGTCCACGTCGGTGTAGATCTCGCACACGTCGGCGTCCAGGGCGGCGGCGAGCGCGACCGCGGTCGTGTCGGAGCCGCCCCGGCCGAGCGTGGTGATGTCCTTGGTGTTCTGCGAGACACCCTGGAAGCCGGCGACGATGGCGATCTGACCCGCGCTGATCGCCTCCTGGATCCGCCCCGGCGTCACGTCGATGATCCGCGCCTTGCCGTGCGTGGAGTCGGTGATGACGCCGGCCTGCGAACCGGTGAACGAGCGCGCCTCGTAGCCCACGTTGGCGATCGCCATCGCCAGCAGCGCCATCGAGATGCGCTCACCGGAGGTCAGCAGCATGTCGAGCTCGCGGCCCGGCGGGAGCGGCGAGACCTGCTGGGCGAGGTCGAGCAGCTCGTCGGTCGTGTCGCCCATCGCGGAGACGACCACCACGACGTCGTTGCCGGCTTTTTTCGTCGCGACGATCCGCTGCGCGACCCGCTTGATGCCGGCCGCGTCGGCGACGGACGAACCACCGTACTTCTGAACAACGAGCGCCACGAGATGTCTCCGAAGCAATCTAGGGCTGTGGAGCTCACAGTCTACTGGCGCACTACCAAGGTTCTCCTGGTTTAGACCACTATGTGGACGATCACACCGTTGTGCGCTCTTCGGCCACGTCAAGCCGGGTGTGGGCGACGAGCGACTGCAGCGCCCGCATCGCCGCTCCGGCGTGGTTCCCCCACGTGTTGAAGTAGGAGTACTGCCACCACCACAGCGCCTCCAGCGGCCGCCCCGCCTGGTAGTGCCGCAGCCCGTGGATCAGGTCGGCCGCCACCGCCGCCAGGTCGTCCGAGAGCCGGTACGGCGTGACCGCGGTGTCCTTGTACGGGTCGAAGACCTCGGCGTAGTCGTCCACCGGGCCCAGCCGCTCGGCCAGCGCCGTGCGGAGCGGGTCGACGTCCGGGTCCTCGCTCAGGTGCGGCTCCCAGTTCTCGGTCAGGATCACGTCCTGGCTCGCGCCGAGCTGCGCGCCGGCCGAGCTGACCTGGGCCACCTCCACCAGCAGCAGCGGCAGGATGGCGTCCCCGCCCTCCCCGCCCGCCAGCCTGGTCAGGCCGTCGAGGTAGTTCTGCGCGTGGACCGCGATCCGGTCCGCGACCGCGCTCCACTCATCGGTCGTCTCAGACATCCAGCAGCCTCCGTCCTTCGAACGCCCGGCCCAGGGTGACCTCGTCGGCGTACTCGAGGTCACCGCCCACGGGCAGACCGCTCGCCAGTCGTGTCACTTTCAGGCCCATCGGCTTGACCAGACGGGCGAGGTAGGTCGCCGTCGCCTCCCCCTCCAGGTTGGGGTCGGTGGCGATGATCAGCTCCGTCACCCGGCCGTCGGCCAGCCGCGTCATCAGCTCCCGGATCCGCAGGTCGTCGGGGCCGACGCCGTCGATGGGGCTGATCGCCCCGCCCAGCACGTGGTAGCGACCGCGGAACTCGCGGGTCTTCTCGATCGCCACCACGTCCTTGGACTCCTCGACGACGCAGATGACATGGGGGTCGCGCCGGGTGTCACGGCAGATCCGGCACTCCTCCTCGGCCGCCACGTTCCCGCAGACCCGGCAGAAGCGGACCTTCTCCTTGACCTCCAGCAGCGCGTGCGCGAGCCGCTTCACGTCGGCCGGGTCCGCGGCCAGCAGGTGGAAGGCGATCCGCTGCGCGCTCTTGGGACCGACGCCGGGCAGCATGCCCAGCTCGTCGATCAGGTTCTGGACGACCCCCTCGTACATGGCTCAGAACCCGGGCAGCTGGCCAAACCCGCCCCCGCCGCCCAGCCCCTGGGCGAGCGGACCGAGCTTCTCCTGCTGCAGCTCGTTGGCCGCGCGGACGGCGTCCCGGATCGCCGCGATCACCAGGTCGGCGATGGTGTCCGCCGTCTCCTGGGCGTCGCCGGGGTCCACGGCCTCCGGGCTGATCTTCAGTTCCAGCAGCTCGCCCCCGCCGTTGACCGTGGCCACGACCAGACCGCCGCCCGCCGAGCCCTCGATCTCCGCGTCGTTCAGCTCCTGCTGGGCGCTCACGAGCTGCTGCTGCATGAGCTGTGCCTGCTCCAGCAGCTGCTGGAGGTTGACATCCCCTGGGTTCACCGTCGTGCGCTCCTCGTCAATGACATCAGTCGTCACGAGCCTACGGGGTCGGGGCCGCGTCGTGCACCGGCGCCCGCACGTGTTCCCCCACCGCACGCGGTAAACCTCGCCGGATCCCGGCCCCCCTCCAGACGTCCGGGACCCGGCGCACGCCACCGGAGCGACCACCCGCGGCGGCGTGTGGCGCCACGGTAACGAAGCGCGGGTTGCACACACGTTGCGCCCGACCGGTCACTCATCGCATACGGTTCGGCCGAACCACTTGCACGGCCCCCGCCCGGCGGAGATGCTTCGAGCCATCGGCTCGACTGCTGGGGGTGGCACATGGCCGGCGGCCACCTGGGATCCGCGCCGGTCCCGGACCTGGACGCCTATTCGGCGCGACTGCGCCGCCTGCACGAGACGACACCGGTCGGCGAGCTGCCGGCGAGCGACGTCCCGCGCCGCCTGATCGCCTCGTCCTGGCGGCGCTCCCTCGACGCGGGCGTCGACCCGGACACCGAGGCCGCGCCCGCCGCCTTCGCGCGCGAGGACCTCCGGGACGTCCGCGCCGCGCACCCGCTGGACGCGCTCCTGCCGCTCGTCACCGGCACGCTGCTGAAGACGGTCACCGAGATCGGCTGCATCCTGCTCGCCACCGACGCGCAGGGGCGCGTGCTCTGGCGGGACGGCGACCACCGGACGATGGCGCGGGCCGACGGGGTGGGTTTGGCGGACGGCTTCCACTGGGGCGAGCAGGCGGTCGGCACCAACGGCATCGGCACCGCCCTGGCCGTCCGCGCCCCCGTCCACGTCCGCGCGGCCGAGCACCTGCTCCGCGTGCTCCATCCCTGGTCCTGCGCGTCGGCTCCGATCACCGACCCTGACGGCGGCGCCGTCCTCGGCTGCGTCGACGTCAGCGGCGTGGCGGACAGCCTGCACCCGGCGGTCGTCGCCCTCGTCGAGGCCACGGCCCGGCTGGTCGAGGGCCGCCTCACCCTGCGCATGCGCGAGGACGACGAGCGGTTCCGGGCCCGCCACGAGAGCCGCCTGCGCGCGCTGCACGGCGAGCCGGGCGCCCTGGTCACCGGGACCGGCCGGATCCTCTGGCCGGAGCGGGCCCGGCAGCAGTGGGGGGTCCGGATCGGCCCGCCCGGGTCCGGCGGCGAGGTGACGCTGGCCGACGGGCGCAGGGGCGTGCTCGAACCGCTGGACGGCGGCTTCCTGCTCCGGCTGCCCGGCGGCAGGCGCGCGCCCCTGCTCACCCTGGCCTTCCTCGGCGCGGAGACCCCCACGGCCCGCCTGGACGGGCTCCATGTGCCGCTCTCCCTCCGGCACGCCGAGATCCTCGCCCTGCTCGCCCTGAACCCCAAGGGCCTGACCGCCGACCAGCTCTCCTTCCACCTGTACGGGGACGAGGGCAACCCGGTGACGATCCGCGCCGAGATCCACCGGCTGCGCACCCAGCTCGGGCCGGTCGTCGCGGCCAAGCCGTACCGGCTCACCTGCCCGGTCGAGGCCGACTTCATCGACCTGAAACACCTGCTCGTCACCGGAGACGCGGCCCGGGTCGCCCGCGCCTACACCGGGCCGCTGCTGCCCCGCTCCGAGGCCCCGGCCGTCCGCGCCGAGCGCGAGGAGCTGGAGGGCCAGGTCCGCGCGCGGATCCTGAGCCGGGGCGGCCCGGAGGACCTGTGGGCCTATGCCGGGACCGAGTACGGCAGGAACGACGTCCACGTCCTGCAGCGCCTGGTCGCGATGCTCATGCCGGACGATCCCCGCGCGGTCACCGCCCGGATGCGCCTGGCCACCCTCGACCGGGCCTGACCGGACCGGCGCCGCGCGACCGGCCCTGGCATGGTCCGGGCCAGGCGCCGCGCGACCGGCCCGGCCGGGTGCCGCGCGACCGGTCGCCGCCGGCCGTGGCCGGTCCGGCGGGCCGCCGTCAGCTGTGGTCGATCTCCTCGATGATCTGCCCGCCGAGCTCGCGCTGGATCAGCGCCATGCCGGTGAGCTCGTCGACGTCGGCGTCCTCGTCGTTCAGCGGGTCCACCTCGTCGGCCTCGGAGGCGGGCCCGCGGCCCGGCACCGCGTCCGGCCAGGCGGACGCCCCCCCGGCGGAACGGCCTGCGCCGCCCGGGCGGGCGGCGGGACCTCCGCTCTGCGCGGCGGCCCGGGCGGCCGAGCGGGCCGCCGCGAGACCGGGCCCCGGAGGAGGCGGCGAGCCGGTGTCCTCCGGCAGCGGCGCGTCCGGCCAGGACTCGTCCGTGGCGACCGCCTCCCGGCTCTCGGGAGCGGGGGCCGGAGCCGGGGCCGCGGGGGCCGCCGGAGCCGGAGCCGCCGGGGCGCTCCGCGCCGGCGGGGGAGCGGCCCTCGGCGCGTCCGGCTGCGGGCGGGAGGCGGGGGCCTGCGGCGGGACCGGCGGGTGGTTGCCGCCGAACGGCACGGGCCCGCCGGCGCCGCCCACCACGGCCTCGACCTTCCAGCTGCCGCCCAGCACGTCCTGCAGGGCCGCCTCGACGACCGCGTCCTTGCCCCCTCCGAGGAAGTTCTTCATCGCGCCGATCTGGCTGAACCCCAGGGTGAGGATCTTCCCCTCGACACCGACGACCTGGGCGTTGGTGTTGACGTTCGCCCAGACGACGATGCTGCGCCGCTTCAGTGCGCCGAGCACCTGCGGCCACGCCTGCTGGACGGCCGCCATCTCGGACCCGGAGGGCACCCCCCCGGCGGAAGGCGCAGCGGAAGGCACGGCAGAGGACCCGGCGGGGGACGCGACCGGATGTGCGGGCGGGGACTGCGGCGGGCCTCCGGTGCCCGGCCGGACCGCGGCGGGCCAGTCGTCGGCGGGCGGGCCCGCGGGGGCGACCGGAGCCGGGGTCGTGGACACCGCGGGAACCGGCGCGGAGGCGGGTTCCCGGGCGGCGGGAGCCGTACCGGCCGGAGCGGGCACGACCACCGGACCGGCCTGCGGCGCGGCCGCGGCGGGCGGCGCGTACCCGGCGGCGGGTGGCGCGTACCCCTGGACCGGGGCGGGAGCGGAGGCCGCGTACGCCGGGGCCCCCGCCCCGGGGCCGCTCCGCTCCAGCCGTTCCAGCCGGGCCAGCAGCGCCGCCTCGTCCTGCGCGGCCCCGGGCAGCAGCACCCGGGCGCACATCAGCTCCAGCAGCAGCCGGGGCGAGGTCGCCCCGCGCATCTCGGTCAGCCCCGCGTTGAAGACCTCCGCCGCCCGGGTCAGGTCGGCGGGCCCCATCGAGGCCGCCTGCTCGCGGAGCCGTTCCAGCTCGTCGTCGGGCCGGTCGAGCAGGCCGCTGCCGGCCGCGTCCGGCACGTTGGCCAGGACCACGAGGTCGCGGAAGCGCTCCAGCAGGTCCATGGCGAACCTGCGGGGGTCGTGACCGCCCTCGATCACCCGGTTCACCGTCTGGAAGACCCGGGCGCCGTCCCGTGCCGCGAACGCGGCGACGATCTCGTCGAGCAGGCCACCGTCGGTGTAGCCGAGCAGGGAGACCGCCCGCGCGTAGGTGATGCCGTTCTCGTCCGAGCCGGCGAACAGCTGGTCGAGGATCGACAGGGAGTCGCGGGCCGAGCCGGCGCCCGCCCGCACGACCAGCGGGAGCGCGGCGGGCTCGAACGGGACGCCCTCGGCGGTGAGGATCTCCTCCATGAGCGCGCGCAGCGACGCGGGCGGGATCAGCCGGAACGGGTAGTGGTGGGTCCGGGACTTGATCGTCCCGATGACCTTCTCGGGCTCGGTGGTGGCGAAGACGAACTTCAGGTGCGGCGGAGGCTCCTCGACGAGCTTGAGCAGCGCGTTGAACCCCTCGCGGGTCACCATGTGCGCCTCGTCGATGATGTAGATCTTGTAGCGCGCCGACACCGGCGCGAAGAAGGCCCGCTCCCGCAGGTCGCGGGCGTCGTCCACACCGCCGTGCGAGGCGGCGTCGATCTCGATCACGTCGAGGTGGCCGGGGCCGGTGGGGGAGAGCGCCACGCAGGACTCGCACTCACCGCACGGGTCCGGGGTGGGCCCCTTCTCGCAGTTGAGCGAGCGGGCCAGGATGCGGGCGCTGGAGGTCTTGCCGCACCCCCGGGGCCCGCTGAACAGGTAGGCGTGGTTGATCCGCCCGCTCCGCAGCGCCTGCCGCAGCGGCTCGGTGACGTGTTCCTGGCCCACGACCTCGGCGAAGGTCCCGGGCCGGTACTTGCGGTAGAGCGCCAGACTCATCAAGGAGCTCCCGCCTGCGAGGGGTCCTGCAACGAAGGAACCCCTCGCACACCCGCCAGAGCCCGCTTATCCTTGCTGCCTTCCGGCCCTGGGGAGGTTCACAGGATGACGCCGCGCGAGGGGTCCGGGGACAGTCTATCCCCCGGCGGAGGTACTCGGGTCCGCGAATGTCACACCGTTATGCGGTCACAGCATCCTCGGAAGTCCGCTAAGCTTTCCGGCGGAGGATTCGCCTAGTTGGCCTAGGGCGCACGATTGGAAATCGTGTTGGGGGCAACCCCTCAGGAGTTCAAATCTCCTATCCTCCGCCAGCCCGAAGGGGCCGGTCCGCACACGCGGACCGGCCCCTTCGGCGTTTCGGGGGCGGGCCGGGGGTTCAGGCGGGCGAGATCCCGCCGGACATGTCGGTGATCCGCCCGTGCTCGTCCAGCACGGCGCGCAGGGACATCCCGTCGGCGCGCCGGCCCTCGACCGCGCCCGGCGCGGTGGTGACCTGGAATCCCTGCTGGGACAGGAAGCCCTCGACGAGGGTCCGGTGGTCGACGGGATAGGTCTGGAGGACCTGGGCCAGGACACGCAGCAGCCGCTCCGGGGCCACCGGGGCGCTCACCCGCGGCGGGGTGTCCTCGACGAGGAAGAACAGGGCACCGCCCTGGTACGGCCCGCGGTAATAGCAACGGCCGGTCAGCGCGCCGGCCAGCAGCGCGATCAGGTGGCCGTCGACCTCGCCGAGGCCCATGCCCGGCTCGGTCAGCTCCGCCAGGCCGTACCGGCCGCCGTAGTCGCGCAGCCACAGCGCGGCCCGCAGCACCTCGCCCGGCAGGTCGCTGCCGCTGTTGGCCCAGGCCCACAGCCAGGTGCGGTCGAGGTGGCTCTCCGTGCCCAGCAGCTGGATCGGGAAGGTCAGGTCGTCGCCGAACGTGACCCTTCCGGCGGATATGTCCACCTGCCAGCCCCGTTCGCCGATCAGGTCGCCCAGCGCGAGCTGCCGGGCGAAGGCGGAGGCCAGCCCGGGCGCCAGATGGGAGTAGATGTCGCTCATCGGAGCACCGTATCCACCGGCGAGCCGGCTCCTGCCGCTGCGGGGCGGCCCCGGCGCACCGAGCGCCCGGCCGGTCCCTCGCGCCGCACGCCCCCCTGCGCCCCCGGCGCGCCGCCCCCTCGGGCGCTCCGGGCATACCGCGCCCCGCCGTGGGCAGTGGGGCCTCCCAAGCGGATCGGAAGGGACGCCGGCGATGGATTTCAAGGACGACGTCCAGCTGGACAGTTCACAGGTGCAGAGCGGCGGCCGGGGGCGGATCCCGGGCGGCGGGCTCGCGATCGGCGGCGGCGCGGCCGGAATCATCGCGCTCATCGCCGCGCTGGTGTTCGGGGTCGACATCGGCGGCCTCACCGGCGGCGGCGCCCCCGCGCCGGTCGACTCCGGCTCCGACCTCACCGCGCAGTGCCGGACCGGCGAGGACGCCGACCAGAACGAGGAGTGCCGGGTGGTCGGCGTGGTCAACAGCATCCAGGAGTACTGGCCCACCGCCCTGAACGGCTATCAGGAGGCCAAGACCGTGCTGTTCTCCGGCGCGGTGAACACGGGGTGCGGCGCCGCCGACTCCTCCGTCGGGCCCTTCTACTGCCCCGCCGACCGGCGGGTCTACCTCGATCTGAGCTTCTTCGACCAGTTGGAGAGCAGGTTCGGCGCGCAGGGCGGGCCGTTCGCCCAGGCGTACGTGATCGGGCACGAGTACGGTCACCACGTGCAGAACCTGACCGGCGTCCTCGGCCGCGCGCAGGGCGACCGGCAGGGCCCCGAGAGCGACGCGGTCCGGGTGGAGCTGCAGGCCGACTGCTACGCGGGCGCCTGGGCCAAGAACGCCTACGAGACCGGCCTGTTCGCCCAGCCCTTCACCCGCGACGACATCGAGCAGGCGCTGAGCGCCGCCGCGGCGGTGGGGGACGACAGCATCCAGCAGCGCACCCAGGGCCGGGTCGACCCGGAGGGCTTCACCCACGGCACCTCGGCGCAGCGTGTCAAGTGGTTCACCACGGGTTACGAGAGCGGCGACCCGGGCCGCTGCGACACCTTCTCCGGGGACGTCTGAGCAGGCCGCCCGGCCCGTGCCGGACCGGTGGAGCGGGCAAAAGGCCGGATTGTCTCTTAAACTACGTAGGGTGATCTTCAAGCTGGTCGGCGATGGACGGCCCTACCCCGAACACGGCCTCTCGAATCGCGAGTGGGCGCAGATACCGCCGCGGCAGGTCCGGCTCGACACCCTGATCACCACGAAAGCGGTGCTCGACCTGCACTCCCTGCTCGCCAAGGACTCGACCTTCTACGGCGACCTGTTCCCGCACGTGGTGCAGTGGCGCGGCGAGCTCTACCTGGAGGACGGTCTGCACCGGGCCCTGCGCTCGGCCCTGCACCAGCGCCCGGTCCTGCACGCCCGGGTCCTGGAGCTGCCCGCGGACTGAGGTCCCGCACCGGGGCGTCCGGCCGGGGGCGGACGCCCCCGGGCCCCCGGGCCCGTGAACGCACCGCGGCCGTCCCGCGCGGGCACCGGGACCGCCCGGTGCGGGCACCGGATCCCCGCGGCACGACCCGTGAAGAGGGACGGAACGGAACGCGAAAAGGGCCTCCGACCCGCGACCGGGTGGAGGCCCTGCTCATGGCGGTGGTGGTGGGATTTGAACCCACGGATGAGTTGCCCCATCACACGCTTTCGAGGCGTGCGCCCTCGGCCACTAGGCGACACCACCGCCGAGCAGCTTACCGGATAATCACGGTTGCTCGCGCAGCCTGCGGGCGGCGAAGAACCCCGTGAGCACCCCGGCGCACTCGTCCGCCAGGACGCCCATCAGGACCTCGGGCCGGTGGTTGAGCCTGCGGTCCCTGATCACGTCCCAGAGCGAACCCGCCGCGCCTGCCTTGGCGTCCACCGCGCCGTAGACGACGCGGTCCACCCGGGCCAGCACCGCGGCCCCCGCGCACATCGTGCAGGGCTCCAGCGTGACCACCAGGGTGCAGCCGGTCAGCCGCCACCCGCCCCGCGCCCGCGCCGCCCGGCGCAGGGCCAGGACCTCGGCGTGCGCGGTCGGGTCGGACAGGGACTCGCGGTCGTTGCCCGCCTCCGCCAGCACCTCGCCGCCGGGGCCGAGCACGACCGCGCCGACCGGCACCTCACCGCGCTCTCCCGCACGTACGGCCTGCGCCAGGGCGAGCCGCATCGCCGGGCCGTACTCGGCGTCCGGGTCCGCCACGTCCGGCGCGGCCCTCACCGCAGCCGGTCGAGCTCGTCCGCGAAGGAGAGCCGCTCGGCGATCACCGAGAGCGTGTCCGCGGGGAGCGCCCCCTCCTCCATGCTCAGCTCGATGAGCTCCTCGGGGCTCATGCCCAGGTCGCTGAGGAGCTCGAAGTCACCCGCCGGCCGTACGCCGACCTCGGGCGTCTCGTGCTCCGGCGCCACCCCGGCCAGCTCGCCGAAGAGCTCGCCGAGCGCGTCGGTGCGCGCGGCCTGGGCGTCGGACAGGAAGGTCCGGGGCTCGCCGTCGCCCTGATAGCGGACGATCCCGAACCACTCGTCCTCCACCTCCACGCAGAGCAGGGCGAGCTCGTCGCCGGTGAGCCCGAGGCTCTCCTGCACGGCGTCCCCGAGATCATCGACGATCTCGGCCTCGCCGAGGTCGACCTCGGCGCCGCTCCAGCCGCTCGCGGTGCGGACGAACGCTGCCGAGAAAACACTGCTGCCGGAGGGTCTGGAGGCCATGGAGATCTCCCGGGCTCAGCCGAACATGGAGTCGATGGCGCGCTCGAACGGCTCGGAGAACCCCAGCCGTGCCGCGATGCTGGACAGCACGTCCTCAGGGAGGAGGTCGATGTCCCCGGAGAGGATGCCGAGCTCCATCTCGTCGAGCCCCAGGTCGGCGAAGATCGACAGGTCCCCCGCGGGGAGCACCGCCTCCTCGTCCTGCAGGATCGCGTCGAGCTCCTCCTCGTCGGGCACCGGCACGTCGAGGTACTCCAGCACCTGCTGTGCGAGCGGGAAGTCCAGCGACGCGGCGATGTCGGAGAGGAAGACGTCCACCCGTTCGCCGAACACCCGTAGCGCCACGAAGAACTCATCCCCCACGGCGACCAGGCCAATCGTGCCGCTGATGCTCGGCTGCTGGCACAGCGCCTGGATCAGGCCGTGGAGATCGGAGGTGAGCGCCGCGGGAAGCATCTCCGCCTCCCAGCGGTCATCCTCGCGATAGACCACGATGGCGAAGTCGAGCGCCTCTTCGTCTGTCATCGTCATCCCCACCGAGCCGGCCTGTACGGATGTCAATGCTTTCAGAAGTGGAGCACAACCGTACGCCACTCCGGCCAAATCGTGATCAAAATCCCCTCCTGTAACGGGTGTCATGCCTCGTCCGTTATCCACCCGGTCGTCGTCCGGGATACCGTGGGGGTCCATGGAGACCCTGGTCATCGACCACCCGCTCGTGGCCCACAAGCTGACCGTCCTGCGGGACGCGGACACGGACTCGCCGACCTTCCGGCGCCTCGCCGACGAGCTCGTCACCCTGCTCGCGTACGAGGCGACCCGGCACGTCCGGGTCAGCGAGGTGACCGTGGAGACCCCCGTCGCGTCCGCCACCGGCGTGCGCCTCGCCCACCCCCACCCCCTGGTGGTCCCGATCCTCCGCGCCGGCCTCGGCATGCTGGACGGGATGATGAGGCTGCTGCCGACCGCCGAGGTCGGCTTCCTGGGGATGATCCGCAACGAGTCGACGCTCCAGGCGGAGACCTACGCCACCCGGCTGCCCGAGGACCTGTCGGGCCGTCAGGTCTACGTGGTCGACCCGATGCTGGCCACCGGCGGCACCCTGGCCGCGGCGATCGAGTTCCTCTTCGAGCGCGGCGCCGACGACGTGACCGCGATCTGCCTCCTGGCCGCCCCGGAGGGCCTGGCCTACATGGACGAGGCCTTCGCCGGGAGCGGCAGGCCGATCCGCGTGGTGACCGCGGCCCTCGACGAGCGGCTGAACGAGCACGGCTACATCGTGCCCGGGCTGGGGGACGCCGGGGACCGCCTCTACGGCGTCGCCTGAGACCCGCCGGGCCGCCCGGCCCGGCGGCGGGCCGCGGCCTCTCCCGAGTCGGCGCCCTCCCCGGGCCGACGCCTTTTCCGGGCCGGGGTCCTCCCTTGCCGAAGCCCTTCCGGGTTGAAGCGGTGTCCACCCCTCCTTCCGTTACCTTCTGTGATTAGATGGGTACGGAGTGTCACAGGACGACATCTCTTCGGCGCGCCCGGCCGGTCGACCGCGGCCGCACACCAGGGAGAGGCAGTGAACGAGCGAATCCTCCCGGCCCCGGAGCCGGACCCCTACGCGACCCTCAGCGCCGTGCTGCGCGAGGAGTTCTCCGCGGTCCACCCGGCCGCCACGGTGATCCGCTGCGTCGACGCGGCCCGCTACGGGGCGCTGGAGGTCACCGGCCACGCTCATCCCTGGCTGGTGGAGCGGATCGCCCGCAAACACCTCGAGGTACTGGCGATGGCGGCGAGCGGGCACGACCGGTAGCCCCGGTCCCGCGCCGGGCCGGACGGCTCCGCCCCGGAAGGCCGGCGGGCCCTTCCGCGAGCCCCGCGGGCCCTTCCCCGCGAGCCGCCGCGGGCACAAGACCGGGAGCGGCGCGGGACGGCGCGGTCCGCACCGGGAGGGGAGGGATCCGGTGCCGGAAGGTCCGCCCCGGGCGGAAGACCGAATCGGTTGACACGCTTTATCCGAGCTAAGGCGTGGGTAATGTATACGTCGGGTGCAGTGGGTGAGTGGTAACGGGAGGCTCAAGTGCAGGCCAAGCAGGTTCTGAAATGGAGCGCCATCATCTTCGTGGTGTTCTTCCTGTTCACCCGGCCGGATGACGCGGCCCACACGGTCAGAGGAGCCATCGACTCGATGTACACCGCGGCCGATTCCCTGGCCCAGTTCGTCTCCCATCTCTCATGAGGCTGGTGACTCACGGGGACTCCGCTCCCTCGTCGGTCAACCGCTACCTGCTCCCCCACGAACACCAGGTCATCATGGTGCGGCGTCACCCGGCCGTGCTGCTCCGCCCGGTCGCCGAGGTCTTCGGCGGCCTGATCCTCGCCGGACTGCTCAGCAAGTGGCTCGGCGACCAGAACGCCGGCGGCGGGCTCGTCGTCGTCTGGTGGGCGTGGCTGCTGCTGCTCATCCGCTTCGTGTGGAAGGTGGCGGAGTGGTCGGTCGACTACTTCGTCGTGACCTCCAAGCGCATGCTGCTCACCACGGGGCTGATCACGCGCCGGGTGGCGATGATGCCGCTCAGCAAGGTGACCGACATGAGCTTCCAGCGCTCCCTGCTCGGGCGGATGCTGGGCTACGGCGAGTTCATCCTCGAGTCGGCCGGCCAGGACCAGGCGCTCTCCACGGTCCCCTACATCCCCTATCCGGAGACCCTTTACCTGGAGGTCTGCCAAATGCTCTTCCCGGGCGGGAACGACTCAGACGACTAATGACTCGATGTCCACTGTGACGTAGAGAAGCGCAAAGAGTTTGACCTGGGATCCTGTCTGGGGGTTACCCGATTCGACTGAATCATGCAATCATGGCTGGAACATTGACCGTCCCCCGCCCTGAGAGATCAGATGCCGAGTCAGGGAACCATCGGTGACCGCGTCCGCGGACTGCGGTTGAGCAGGCGTATGTCCCAGGCCCAGTTGGCCGGACCCGACCTCTCCGACAGCTACGTGTCCCTCATCGAGTCGGGCAAGCGCACGCCGACCCCCGTGGTCGCGCGCCTGCTCGCCGAGCGGCTGGGATGCACCACCGAGTTCCTCCTGCACGGCGTCGAGCCGCGTCAGCGCATCGACACCGAGCTCGGCCTGCGCCACGCGGAGCTGGAGCTCCACCACGGAGACCCCGCCGTCGCGGCGGAGCGCTTCGCGGAGATCGTCAAGGCGGCCGGCGACGAGAACGCCGTCCTGGGCGCCCTCGCGCGCTTCGGCCGGGCCAGGGCCCTGGAGGCCCAGGGCCGGACCGACCTCGCCGTGGAGGCGTTCGAGCGGCTCCGCCGCGAGGCCGCCGCCCATCCCGAGCGCCTGGCCGACCTGCCCCTCGCGGTCGCCCTGAGCCGGTGCTATCTGCGGGCCGGCGACGTCCTGCGCGCCCATGACCTGGCCGCCGACGCCCTGGTCCAGGTGAAGCGGCTGGGCCTGACCCAGGGCGAGATCGCCGTGGACCTGGCCTCCGCGCTGCTGGAGAGCGAGGCGTCCCGGCGGGCGGACACCCCGGGCCTGGACTACGTCCGGCAGGTCATCCTGGACGGCGGCGTGCCCGCGGCGGTCAACCGCGAGGCGGAGATCCACGCGCTCTGGCAGGCGAGCACGGCCGCGGCCGAGGGTGAGGACTCGGCGCTGGCCGTGCGCCTCGCCGACGACGCGATCGCCACCGGCCACCCCGCCCGGATGGCGGTCAGGCTGGCCCGGGTCGCGATGGAGTGGTCGCGCCTGATGACCGCGCTCGGCGAGTCCCTGACCGAGGCCCAGGAACTCGTGACCGCGGCCGGAGAGGTCTTCGCCGCCTTCCCCGAGCGCGTCGCCGAGCACGCCAAGAGCCTGGTCGTGCTCGCCCGGCTCCGGCTGCGGAGCGGCGACCCCGAGGGCGCATTCCGCCTGTCCGGCTCGGCCCTCGACCTCCTCGGCGACCGCTCGGGCGCCGTCGGCGCCACCGCGCACCTGGTCCGCGCCGAGGTCGCCCTGGCCCGCGGCGGCGACGTGCTGGCCGGCCTGCACAGCGCCCAGGCGCTTCTGGAGCGTTCCGGCGCCTCCTCCTCCGGCTCCGACCGGGAGGCCGCGCAGGTCTGGCGCCGCCTCGGCGACCTGTACGGCGAGGCCGGTGCGCGGGAGGAGCAGACCGGCGCGTATCGTAAGGCTCTCGAGGCGGTCGGTGTGCGCGGCGCGCTGGTGGGCATGACGGTCGACTCCGCCCTGGTGCGGTAAGACTTCTCTTGCTCCTGGGTCCAGGATTTGGATTTGTGCCTCCGGAATAATTAGGGTCGATCAGTCATTGACTCATAGGATGATTGGTTCCCCATAGGAGGCGGACTGTGAGTCTGCGTACGGCGCACCGAGCGTCGCTCGTCGACCAGGTGATCGATCAGCTCAAGGAGCAGATCACGTCGAACTCCTGGCCGATGAACGCGAAGATCCCCACTGAGACGGTGCTCGCCGAGCAGCTCGGGGTCGGACGCAACACCGTGCGGGAAGCCGTCCGGGCGCTCACCCACGCGGGCCTGCTGGAGTGCCGCCAGGGTGACGGCACCTACGTCCGCGCCACGAGCGAGCTGTCCGGCGCCATGCTGCGGCGGCTGCGCGCCGCCGAGCAGCTGGAGATCTTCGAGGTGCGGCGTGCGCTGGAGGTCGAGGCGGCCCGGCTGGCCGCCACCCGGCGCACCGACGACGACATCGTACGCATCGACGCCGCCCTGGCCGCGCGGGAGCACGCCTGGGAGGCCGGCGAGCCCGACGGGTTCGTCGAGGCCGACCTCGCCTTCCACATGGCGGTCGTGGAGGCCACCCACAACCGCGTCCTGATCGATCTCTACCAGGACTTCTCGGCCGCGCTGCGGGCCAGCATCAAGGCCGCGGGGACCTCGATCAACAGCAGCTACATCCCGCACGACGCGATCGCCCGCGCCATCGCCGCCGGTGACGCGACCGCCGCCGAGCGCGCCGGCCACGCGTGCATGGAGCACATCCTGATCGCGCTCACCGAGTCGCAGGAGATCTCCGCCTGACTCCGTCGGTCACGGCCGATCCGCTCGGCCGCCCGGCGGACGGACGAAGGCACGCCAGGGGCCCGTCCCGGCCGGGACGGGCCCCTCGTCGTCCTCCGGAACCGGTCGCCGGCCCGGCGCCTCGCGGGCGGGGCGCGCCCGCCTCAGACCTGGCGCGCCCGCCTCAGACCTGGCGCAGGGACATGACGAGATAGCGGAACTCGGGCTCGGCGTCGCCGGGCACCTCGGCGATGAGCGCCGGACGCGTCGGGGACTCCAGGTTGAGGCGGACGAACTCCGTCCCGACGCCCGCCAGCCCGTCCAGCAGGAACTGCGACTGGAAGGCGATCTGGATGTCGTCCCCGGACAGCTCGGCGTCGAGGACCTCCGTCCCCCGCCCGACCTCACCCCCGCCCGCCTGCACGGTCACCCTGCCCGGGGTGAACGACAACCGGATCGCGGTGTTGCTCTCGGCGACCAGCCGGATCCGCTTGATCGCGTCGAGGAACGGCGCCGTCCGCAGGTCGGCCCGGATGGACCAGTCACCGGCCAGCCGGGAGCGGTAGTCGATGAACTGCTCGTCGAGCAGCCGGACCGTGATGCTCCGGCCGGCGCTCTCGAAACCGGCGATGCCGTCGCCCAGCCCCACCGTCACCTCGCCGCCGCGGAGCGACCTCGCCGCCTCGACGAGCACCCGGGCCGGGATCACGGCGGCGGCCTCGACCCCGGGCCGCTCCGGCCTCCAGTCGAACTCCCGGGCCGCGATCCGGTAGCGGTCGGTGGCGGCCATGGTCACGCTCTCCCCGGAGATGTCCACCCGGACGCCGGTGAGCATGGGCAGGGTCTCGTCGCGGCTGGCCGCGGGCGCGACCTGGCCGACCGCGCTCGCGAAGACGCCGCCGCCGACCGCGCCGGCCTTCGGCGGCATGGCGGGCAGCGCCGGGAAGTCCTCCACCGGCATGGTGCGCAGGTCGAACGTCGCGCTGCCGCAGGTCAGCACCGCCTCCGCCCCGTCGGCGACGACCTCGACCGCCTCCCCGGGCAGGCTCCGTGCGATCTCCGCCAGGACCCTGCCGGGGAGCAGCACCCGGCCGGGCTCGGACACGTCGGCGTCCACCCGGATCCGGGCCGAGACGTCGTAGTCGAAGGCCGAGAGCACGAGGTCCTCCCCCGCCTCCAGGAGCAGGCAGGACAGGACCGGGACCGCCGGGCGGCTCGGCAGCATGCGGGCGGCCCAGGCCACAGCCTCGGCCAGGACCTCGTGGTCAACCCGGAACTTCACCCAAAGCCCCTTTCTGCGGACGGATGCCGTACTCCGACAGACGTTATCCGCTGCCACCGACACTCGGTCCCGCCCGCGTCGGCGGCCGCCCGGACGCCTCCGGGCGAGCGGACGCCTCGATCAGGAGCGGGCGGCGTTGAGGTAGGCCAGGACCGCCAGGACGCGGCGGTTGTCGTCGTCGGAGGGGGCCAGACCGAGCTTGGTGAAGATGCCCGCGGTGTGCTTGCCGACCGCGCTCTCGCTGAGGAACAGCCGCTGGGAGATCGCGGCGTTGGAACGACCCTCGGCCATCAGCTCCAGCACCTCGCGCTCGCGGGGCGTCAGCGCCGCAAGCGGCTCGTGCCGGGCCGTGCTGACCATCAGCTTGGCGATCACCTCGGGATCCATCGCGGTCCCGCCCGCCGCGACCCGGTGCACGGCGTCGACGAACTGGTCGGCGTTGAAGACTCGGTCCTTCAGCAGGTAGCCGATCCCGCCGGTGCCGTCGGCGAGCAGCTCCCGCGCGTAGAGCTGCTCGACGTGCTGGGACAGGACCAGGACGGGCAGGCCGGGAACCGCCCGGCGGGCGGCCAGCGCGGCCTGCAGGCCCTCGTCGGTGAAGGTCGGCGGGAGCCGTACGTCGACCACCGCCACGTCGGGCCGCTCGCCGGTCAGGGCGGCGAGCAGCTCGGGGCCGGACTCGACCGCGGCGACGACCTCGAAGCCGTGCGCCTGGAGCAGGTGGACCAGGCCCTCCCTGAGCAGGTAGAGGTCCTCGGCGATCACGACGCGCGCGCTCATCGGTCCCGTCCCGGACGGCGCGGGGCCCGTGGGCGGTGCAGGACCCGTGGGCGGTGCGGGGCGGCGTGCGGGCTCATCGGTCCGAAGCTCATCGGTCCGAACATAGGCGATGCGGAGCGGCCTCGGCCATCCAGCGCCGGCGGGAGTGCTGGATCGGGAGCAGGACGGCCGCGGCGTACATGGCGGTGCCCAGGGCGATGTCGAAGACGATCAGCAGCCACGACCACGGATCGGGCAGGTAGAGCGGGAGGATCCAGCTGCGGTCCTCCATCTCGATCAGCTTCATCACCATGGCGACCAGCCCCTGGGGGAAGAGCGGCAGCCAGGCCAGGCCCCAGCCGGTCCCCACGATGACCCACTTCCACCCGGGCATCTTCTCCGCGTTCCGCGGATCGCGGGCGCCCCGCGCGTGCGGGAGCTCGATCACCGCGGTGGTCGGCCCGCCCGGCGGACTGCTCAGTGCGAGCACCCCGTCGAAGGCGGACAGCCGCCGCTCGATGCCGCGCAGGCCGCTGCCCCCGGCCGGGTCGGCGCCACCGGAGCCGTCGTCGGTGACGGTGATCCGCAGCGCCCCGCCCCTGCTGCCGATGTCGATCCAGACGCGGTCCGCGCCCCCGTGGCGCGCCGCGTTGGCCAGCAGCTCGCTGACCGCGAAGTAGGCCGCCGACTCCACCGGCGGCTCGGGCCGCACCGGCAGGTCGACGGTGACCTCGGCCTTGAGCGGGCTGTCCAGGGCCAGGGCGCGTACGGCGTCGCCGAGGCCGCGCTCGGCCAGGACCGGCGGGTGGATGCCCCGGACCAGGCCGCGCAGCTCGGTGAGCGCGGTGGAGGACGCCTCACGCGCCTTGGCCAGCAGCGCCCTGGCCGCCGCGGGGTCGGACCCCACCAGCGCCTCGGCCGCGCCGAGCGTCATCCCGATGGCCACCAGCCGGGCCTGCGCCCCGTCGTGCAGGTCGCGCTCGATCCGGCGCAGCTCGGCCGCCTGCGAGTCCACCGTCTCCAAGCGCTCCTGGTTGAGCCGGTGGACCCGGCTCGCCAGCAGGGACTTGGCCGTGGGACCGAGGAACAGCTCGTTCCACCAGCCGTACAGGGACAGCAGCCGCGGGAGCGCGGCCGGCCCGGCGGCGGCGAGGAGCAGGCCGAGGGGGAGCGTCAGGAGCTTCGGCGGCGTCCACAGCCACGGCAGGGACAGACCGAGGACCGTGACGGCGAGCGGCAGGAGCAGGAGCAGGCCGGCGGCCAGCGGGTTGAGCAGCAGCCAGGCCGTGTCCCGCCAGGTGGCCGGGTCGCCGAACATCCACTGCCAGCGGTTGTGCCAGTCCGGCCAGCGCGGCGTGCGGTAGAGCTGGCGGTCGTGCCGGTACCAGCCGTCGGGCTGCGGCCGCACCGGCGGCGGGGGCGGCAGGTAGGACGGCGCGATCTCCCTGCCGAGCCACCGGCCGCTCAGCCTCCGCGCCAGCCCCGTACGGCGCCGGACCGCCCTGACCGCCGAGGGGAAGAGGAAGATCATCCCCAGCGCGAACGCGAACAGCGCCGTCAGCAGGACCCCCGCCGCCAGGAACAGGTCGGCCACGGCCAGCAGACCCAGGAGCGCCGCCCGCAGCGCGGCCGTCGCGTACCGCCGCACGGCCTTCATACCCTTCATGCCCTGAAGTCTCCGCCATCGGAGCCGGTGCCGCCCAGTGGGGCCGGGCACCGCGCAGGAGTGGAGATAACCCCACCCCCGCCGGGTGCCCAGGCCGATTCTCCCGGCGCGGGCCCGTCCGTAGCGTCGTCGCCATGAAGGTCATCGAGGTCAGCGACCTCCGCAAGCAGTACAACGGCCGGCCCGTGGTGGACGGCGTCTCGTTCGCCGTCGAGGAGGGCGAGATCTTCGGCGTCCTCGGTCCCAACGGCGCCGGCAAGACCACCACCGTCGAGTGCGTCGCCGGCCTGCGCACCCCCGACTCCGGCACCGTGAAGGTGCTCGGCGGCCTGTCCGGCGACCGGATCAAGGAGGAGCTCGGCGTGCAGCTGCAGAGCTCCGCGCTCCCCGAACGCCTCAAGGTGTGGGAGGCCCTGGACCTGTACGCCTCCTTCTACCCCCGTCCCGCGGACTGGGAGGCGCTGCTGGAGCGCGTCGGGCTCGCCGACAAGCGGGACACCCGCTACGGCAAGCTCTCCGGCGGCCAGCAGCAGCGCCTGTCCATCGCGCTCGCCCTGGTCGGCAACCCCCGGGTGGCGATCCTCGACGAGCTGACCACCGGGCTGGACCCGCAGGCCCGCCGCGACACCTGGGACCTCATCGAGCAGGTCCGCGCGGACGGCGTGACGATCGTGCTGGTCACCCACTTCATGGAGGAGGCCGAGCGGCTCTGCGACCGGATCGCACTGATCGACTCCGGCCGGGTCGTCGCCCTCGACAGCCCGGACGGGCTCGTCGCCCGGCTCGACCGGCGGCAGACCGTCCGGTTCCGGCCCTCGCAGCCGTTCGACCACGCCGTCCTGACGGCGCTGCCCGAGGTGGCCGAGGTCCGCCGGGAGGGCGACCGGGTGGAGGTCACCGGCACCGGTGACCTGCTCCTCGCCGTCGCGGGGGCGCTGTCCGCCGTCGGCGTCGTCCCCGCCGACCTCCGCGTCGAGCAGGCCACCCTGGACGACGCCTTCCTCGCCCTCACCGGCAAGAAGATCCACACGGGAGACGACCGATGAACAAGATGATCATGACCGAGACCAGGCTCTTCCTCCGCGAGCCGGGCGCACTGATTTTCGCGATCCTGCTCCCTCTGGGGCTCCTGCTCGGCCTGGGCAGCACCTCGGGCATGCAGGAGGTCTCCGCCGATCTCGGCGGTCAGCGGATCATCGACAACCACTTCCCGGCGATGATGACGATCCTGTCCGTGGTGACGATGGCGCTGACCATCCTGCCCAGCACACTGGCGACCTACCGGGAGAGCGGCGTCCTGCGCCGCATGGCGACCACGCCGGTCAGCCCGGTGCGGCTGCTGACCGCCCAGATGGTGATCAACCTCGCGGTGGCGGTGGTCTCCACCGCCCTGCTGATCGGACTGGGCCACCTCTTCCTCGACATCCCCCTGCCGGGGAGCCCGCTGCCGTTCGCGGGGGTGTTCCTGCTCGGCACGGCCTCGATGTTCGGACTGGGGCTGCTGATCGCCGCCCTCGCGCCCACCGGCAAGTCCGCGCCCGGCATCGGCTCGCTGCTGATGTTCCCCCTGCTGTTCATGTCGGGCATGTGGATCCCCCGGGAGATGATGCCCGACCTGCTCCGGAGGATCGGCGACTTCCTGCCGATGGCCCCGTTCGGCCAGGCGCTGCGGGACACGTGGGCCGGCGGCGCGCCGCAGGCGCTGCACCTGGTCGTGATGGCCGCGACCCTGCTGGTCCTCGGCGGCCTGGCGGCCCGCTTCTTCCGCTGGCGCTGACCCCCGGACCGGGTCAGTCGCAGCCGCAGCTGCAGCCGTCACCGCAGCAGCCGCCCTCGCCGCAGCAGTTGCAGCAGCACTGGCAGCCGTCGCAGCACGAGGAGCACGCGTCGCAGCACTGCCCGCAGGCGTCGCAGCCCATGCGCTCGTACCAGGGCAGGTCGCGCTCCTCGTCCCACGGCGGCCGGTAGATCCCGCAGGTGCAGGCCATGAAGCTGAGCGCGAAGCAGAGCCGGGGCCCGCAGTCCGGCTTCACCGGGCGCTTCGGGGTCCGGGGCAGGACCGCCTCCGGGTGGCCCGGCGGCGGGGCGCCCACGGGGGCGGTCCTGCCCCGGACCTCCCGGGCACACGTCCCGGCGGTCCCGGGCGCGTGCCGCGCGAAGACCCGCTCCACCGAGCGGCGGACCTCCTTGACCAGCAGCGCCCGCACCAGGCTCCGCTCCGCGAGGTCCAGGTCGTCCACCGCCAGCCGCAGGCCCAGCAGCGCGTCGTCGCAGAGGCGGCGGGCCTCGGCCGTGCCGGTGCCGGTGGCGAGCAGCGGGTTGTACGCGCCCGAGACGCGGTCCTCCTCCAGGTCCTCCACCGCGTCCACCAGGTGGGCGATCCGGCCGAAGCAGCGGCCGGCCTCGGCCAGCGCGGCGGCGTTGTGCGGCTTGCCTGCGAGCACCGCGGTGTGCGCGAACGCCGCGGCGACCGCGTCCTCGGTGGGCGCGGTCAGGTCGAGCAGGACCCGGCCGGGCTCGGCCTCCAGCCGGGCCTGGCGGGCCACCGCGTCCACCAGCACCCCGGCGTCGAACCCGACGGCGGCGGCCGTCCGGGTGCCCGCCGCCTCCCATCGCGCGGCCACCCGGCCCGCGACGGCGGCGACCGGGCGGCGGGCGTACATCCCGTCGCGGTCGGCGATGTGGTCGCCGACCTTGCCCGAGGCCAGGATCAGCGAGGTCGCCGCGGCCAGCCGCACCCCCTCGGCCCGCGCGCCGACGACCTCGGCGCCGGAGAACCCGCGCAGCGCGCAGGGCGCGGCCCGGCGGCGGGGGGAGAGCTCGGGCGCCTGCGCCTCGGCCAGGACCGAGACCAGCAGCCCGTCGTAGTTGGTCACCAGGCGCGCCGCGTGGCCGTGCTCGTCCCGCAGCGCCAGGCAGAGCCCGCACAGATGGGCCATCCACGACGTGAACAGCCCCCGGCACATCCCGTGGCGGCACGGCCGAACGATCCCGAACATCCTCACCCCGCACTCGTTGCGACTGACGCAAACCATGCCACAGGCGACTTGAGGATGACTTGACCGGCTCCGCACCCGGGACCGCGGACATGCGAGGCTGTCCGCATGCTGACCCTGGCCCATCTGAGCGACATCCACATCGACGGCACCCCGCGCAGCGCCGAGCGGACCCGGGCCGTCATGCGGCACCTGGAGAGCCTCCCCGGCCCGCTGGACGCCGTCCTGGTCACCGGCGACATCGCCGACCACGGTGCGGTGGAGGAGTACGAGACCGCCCGTGACCTGCTGGCCTCCCGCTTCCCCACGGTCGTCTGCCCCGGCAACCACGACGCCCGCGCGCCCTTCCGCAAGGTCCTCCTCGGCGAGGGCGGCGCCGGGGACGGGAACGACCCGGTCGACCAGGTGCTCCGGCTCGACGGCCTCACCATCGCCCTGTGCGACTCCAGCGTGCCGGGGCGGCCCGAGGGCTTCCTGCAGGACGAGACGCTGGCCTGGCTGGACGCCGTGCTCGCCGAGGACCCCGGGACCCCCGCCCTCGTCGGCATGCACCACCCCGCCGTGGCCCTGGGCGTCCCGTACGTGGACGAGATCGGGCTGCGCGCCCCGGAGCGGCTGGCGGAGGTGCTCCGGCGCCACCCCCGGGTGGTGGCCGTGCTCGCCGGGCACGCGCACACCCCGGCGAGCACCGTCTTCGCGGGCCTGCCGCTGCTCGTCGCCCCCGGCGTGGTCAGCACCGCCCTGACCTCCGCCGAGACCGCGGAGCGGGTCCCGATCGACCGCGAGCTGCCGCCCCAGATCGCCCTGCACGTCTTCGACGGCGGCCGCCTCACCACCCACGTCCGCCCGGTCCTGTAGACCCGTGCGGCCGGCGTCCCGGGAGCGGGCGGCACTCCCCCGGATCCGTACGGGGCCCGGACCCCGTACGGGCCGAAGGTTCCGAGTCCACAGGCTCCGGCTGCACAGGACGGCGCCCGCGGGCGGATCCGTGGTTTCATGATTCATGAGCCATGGAGGGCGCCATGACCGATCACCGGAAACTTCGGGCCAGTGATCAGGACCGCGACAGGGTCGCGGAGCTGCTCCGCGTCGCCGTCGGCGAGGGGCGGATCAGCCTGGAGGAGCTGACCGAGCGGATCGACCGCGCCTACACCGCCCGCACCCTGGGCGAACTGGACGAGATCGTGTCCGGCCTGCAGCGGTACGGCGCGCCGTCCCCGGCCGCCCCGTTCCCCGCACCGGCCGGGGGTGACGTGCTCCGGCTCCACGCGGGCGGCGGCAGGATCGCGCAGACGGGCCGCTGGACGGTGCCCCGGCACGTCAGCGCCCAGGCCGGCAGGTGGGGCAAGGTGCGGATCGACTTCACCCTGGCCGACTGCCCGCACCGGGAGGTGCTGCTCGACGTCGAGATCACCTCCTGGTTCGGCGACATCGTCGTCGTGGTGCCCCGCGGCTGGGTGGTCCGCGACGGGGAGGTCGTCCGGCACCGGATGGGTGCCGTCCACAACCGTCCGCCGGTGCCCCTCGCGCCCGGCGGCGTCACCGTGCGGCTCACCGGCTACGTGCGGACCGGCGACGTCTGGGTGCGCTACCGCAGGGTCACGGGCCGGGGAGGACCGGAGCTCGGCCCCGGCCCTCGGTGATCCGCGCGTGCGGGCTCCGCGGACGAACGCACGGCGTCACCGCCGTCACCCGGCAACCGCGGCGGACGGACGCCCTGCGGGCCCTGGGGCCCTAATGGGCGGCCATGTCGACGAAGCGGCTGTAGTGCCCCTGGAAGGCGACGGTGATCGTGGCGGTCGGGCCGTTTCGGTGCTTGGCCACGATCAGGTCCGCCTCGCCCGCCCGGGGCGACTCGCGCTCGTAGGCGTCCTCCCGGTGGAGGAGGATGACCATGTCCGCGTCCTGCTCGATGGAGCCTGATTCGCGAAGGTCGCTGACCATCGGCCTTTTGTCCGTCCGCTGCTCCGGGCCGCGGTTCAGCTGCGAGATCGCGATGACCGGGACCTCCAGCTCCTTGGCGAGGAGCTTGATCGCACGGGAGATCTCGGAGACCTCGTTCTGGCGGCTCTCGGTCTTCTTCGGCGACGACATCAGCTGGAGGTAGTCGATGACGACGAAGCGCAGGTCGTGACGTTGCTTCAGGCGGCGGCACTTGGCCCGGATCTCCATCATCGACATGTTCGGCGAGTCGTCGATGAACAGCGGGGCCTCCGCCACCTCGCCCATCCGCCGCGCCAGCCTCGCCCAGTCCTCGTCGGTCATCGAGCCCGAGCGCATGGAGTGCAGCGCCACCCGGGCCTCGGCCGAGAGCAGGCGCATCGTGATCTCGTTTCTGGACATCTCCAGCGAGAACACGACAGTCGTCATGCCGTGCTTGATAGCGGCAGATCTGGCGAAATCCAGACCCAAAGTCGACTTGCCGATCGCGGGTCGCGCGGCCACGACGATCATCTGGCCGGGGTGGAGGCCGTTGGTGAGGGCGTCGAGGTCCTGGAAGCCGGTGGGCACGCCGACCATCTGGCCGCTCCGGCCGCCGATGGCCTCCAGCTCGTCGAGGGCCCCGGGCATGATCTCGGACAGCGGGGCGTAGTCCTCGGAGGTGCGGCGCTCGGTGACCTTGTAGATCTCGGCCTGGGCGCGGTCGACGAGGTCGTCGACCTCCTCGTCCTGCCCGCCGTACCCGTAGGAGACGATGCGGGTGCCGGCCTCGATGAGGCGGCGGAGGATGGCCTGCTCACGGACGATCTTCGCGTAGTAGCTCGCGTTGGCGGCGGTGGGCACGACGGCGGTCAGCGTGTGGAGGTAGGCGCCGCCGCCGATCCGGGCCACCTCGCCGCGCTTCTGCAGCTCGTCGAAGACCGTGACGGCGTCGGCCGGGTCGCCCTTGCCGTACAGGGTGGTGATGACGTCGTAGATGATCTGGTGGGCCGGGCGGTAGAAGTCGTCCGAGCGCACGATCTCGACGACGTCGGCGATGGCGTCCTTGGACAGGAGCATGCCGCCCAGCACGGACTGCTCCGCCTCGATGTTGTTCGGCGGCGTGCGCTCGAACCCCGGCTCGAAGACCGGTGGATCTGCGATGCTCACCGCGCACCCCCTTCGTGCTCCATCGCGGCCGTGCTGCCTTCAATTTCTAGCCGACCGGTCTGACAGTCTCGCCGCTCCCCGCAGGTGCGGCAACGCGGCCTGTCGACAGACCTGTGGATAACGTGTGCAGTTCTCCCCCAGACATGTGAAAACCCTGGGGACAGCCCTGTGGATAACTCTCGCCCTGAGTCCACAGCACCTCTCCTGCCTGCGAGAACGTCATCCACCGCCTGTGGAGGAAAGAAAGTCGGAGTTCCACGCCCGGACCGCGCCCGCGGTGCCCGCCGTACCCGCCGGAACGGCCCGGGGTGCCGCCCGCACGGGACGGAGGACCGGGAACGTGCAGGAAGGAAGCACGGGAGCACACGGACCCGACCGCCGGGAACGGGTGCCGCCCCGGCCGCAGGTAAGAGGCACAATGAATCGGTGCCCGTTACCCCCCACCCCGACGACCGGCGGATCCTCCGGCTGGCCGTCCCCGCCTTCGGCGCGCTGGTCGCCGAGCCGCTCTTCCTCCTCACCGACACCGTGATCGTCGGCCGTCTGCCCTCGCCCGCGCTCGGCGCGCTGGGGGTGGCGAGCACCGTGCTGAGCCTGCTGGTGGGCATGTGCGTGTTCCTGGCCTACGGCACCACCGCGTCGGTCTCCCGGCAGCTGGGAGCGGGTGACCGGCCGCGGGCGCTCCGGCAGGGGGTGGACGGCCTCTGGCTGGCCGCCGGGGTCGGTGTAGTGATCATCGTGGTGGTGTGGCCGCTGGCGCCGTACCTCGTCCAGGTGCTCGGCGCGGAGGGCGAGCTGGCCCGGCAGGCGGTGACCTACCTGCGGATCAGCCTGCTCGGCGTCCCGTCGATGCTGCTGGTCCTGGCCGGGACCGGGGTGCTGCGCGGCATGCAGGACACCGCCACGCCGCTGCTGGTCTCCGTCGGGGCCTTCGCGCTCAACGCGGTGCTCAACGGCGTGTTCGTCCTCGTCCTGGACTGGGGGGTGGCGGGATCCGCCTGGGGCACCGTGCTGGCCCAGACGCTCGCCGCCGCCGTCTACCTGGCGATGATGTTCGGCCGGTACCGCGCTCCGGTCCGGCCCGACCTCGCCGGGATCAGGGCCGCCGGATCGGCCGGGATCGCCCTGGTGATCCGCACGCTCTGCCTGCAGGCGGTGCTGCTCATCGCGACGGGCGCGGCCACCCGGATGGGCGAGGAGCAGCTGGAGGCCCACACGATCGCCTTCCGGATCTGGACCCTGCTGGCCTTCGCCCTGGACGCGATCGCGATCGCCGGGCAGGCCATCACCGGGCACACCCTGGGCGCGGGCGACGTGGCGGGGACCCGGGCCGCGACCCGGCGGATGGTCGCCTGGGGCATCGGCTCCGGGGTGGTGCTCGGGCTGGCGGTGGTGGCGGCCAGGCCCCTCACGCCCGGCCTGTTCGACGCGGGTCCGGGGACGGCCGGGGAACTGCTCGCCGCCCTCTGGGCGGTGGCGCTCCTGCAGCCGGTCGCCGGGATCGTGTTCGTGCTGGACGGGGTGCTGATCGGGGCCGGAGACCAGTCCTACCTCGCCTGGGCGGGGGTGTGGACGACGCTGGCCTACCTGCCCGCCGCCGGGCTGGTCGCCCTCTCCGGCGGGGGCCTGGTCGCGCTCTGGGCGGCGCTGGGCCTGTGGATGGTGGCCCGGATGGTCACACTGGGCCTGCGCGCCCGCGGCGACCGGTGGCTGGTGACCGGGGCCTGACGCCCCTCAGCGCCCCGCAACGTCTCACGGCGCCCCGCGGCACCCCATGCGCCTCACGCATTTCACCGGGTCCGGCAGTCCCGGACGACCGGTGCGTGACCGCGAGGTGTCCACGCCGTAATCGCTTCTCTATTGTCCGGCGTGACCTCCTGCGGCACTGTGAACAGATCCGGCAACACAGGGTGTTGCTCCGATCATGATTGGCCGCGCCGTGTCCGAGGACCGCTCTTCATCGATCACCCGCCGCCTCCCGCCGAACGAGGCGACGGAGCGCTGGACCGGCGCGCGCCACGGCATGGCCACGACCTACCGGCCGCGCGACCTCATCGTGCTGGGCGTCGGCGTCATGATCGGGGCGGGCGTCTTCAGCCTCGCGGGCCGCCAGGCGGCCACCATGGCCGGCCCCGGCGTGATCCTCTCATTCATGATCGCCGGAATCACGAGCCTGCTCGTGGCCTTCTGCATCGCCGAGCTCTCCTCCGCCATGCCGGCCTCCGGCAGCGCCTACACCTTCACCTACGTGATCTTCGGCGAGGTCTGGGCCTGGATCGTCGGCTGGGCCCTGGTGCTGGAGCTGATCCTGGCCGCCGCGGTGGTCTCCCGCGCCTGGTCGCTCTACGCCGCCCAGATGCTGGCCGACTTCGGCGTGCCCATCCCCGGGGCACTCTCCGGAGTCGTCGGCCGGGCCGAGGGCTTCGACCTGTTCACACTGTTCATCCTGGTGCTGCTCACGGCCGTGGTGGCGCTCGGCGCCCGGGTCGGCCTGCGCGCCCTGTGGATCATCGTGGTGGCCAAGCTGCTCGCCATCGGGGCGGTGATCGTGGTCGGCGCCCTCCACTTCGACCAGGGCAACCTCGGCGCCATCCCGGCACCGTCCGCTCCGGTCCCCGCGGCCTCGGAGACCCTGCGGTCCTCGGTGCTCGGGCTGCTCTTCGGCCAGACGGACGCCTTCGGCTGGTTCGGCATCTTCGCCGCCTCCGCCACGATCGCCTTCGCCTACATCGGCTTCGACGTCGTGGCCACGGCGGCCGAGGAGGCGGAGGACGCCCCCCGCGCCATCCCCCGCGGCATCATCCGCAGCCTGGTGATCACCACGGTCCTCTACATCGGGGTCGCGGTCGCCATGGTCGGCATGACCTCCTACGACGAGATCGACCTGGGTGCCCCGCTCGCCAGCGCCTTCCGCCAGGCGGGTGTGGGCTTCATGGTCCACGTCATCAACGTCGGCGCGGTGCTCGGCCTGACCACGGTGGTCCTGGTGCTGCTCGTCGGCCTGACCCGGGTGGTCTTCGCGATGGCCCGCGACGGGCTCTTCCCCCGCTCGCTGGCGAAGGTCAACCGCGCCTACCACAGCCCGACCAGGGCCACCCTGGTCATCGGCGCCGTGGCGATCCTGCTCGCCGAGTTCGTTCCGGTGCTCACCCTGGAGCCGCTGGTGGTGATGGGCGCGCTGACCGCGTTCATCGCCTCGGCCGCCGGGGTGCTCCGGATGCGCCGGACGATGCCCGGCCTGCCGCGCGGCTTCCGCGCCCCGCTCTCGCCCTACGTGCCCGTCGCCACGATCCTGGCCTGCCTGTGGCTGATGGTGAACCTCCAGGTCGTCACCTGGCTGTACTTCGCCGCCTGGATGGTCTTCGGCCTGCTGGTCTACCTGCTGTACGGCAGGCGCGGCAGCGTCCTCGCCTCCGGCGGCGGCAGGCCTCCCGTCGAGCCCGAGTACGGCAACCGCGGCCGGCACCGGCGCTGACGGCGGCCGGAACCGCCCGCCCCGGGCAGGAGGCCGGACGACCGGAGGACCGCCCGCCCCGGACGGGGACCGGACCGCCGGAGGACCGCCCGCCCCGGACGGGGACCGGACCGCCGGAGGGCTGCTCCGGCCTCACCCCCACCGGAGGTCACGTCACCTCCCGCGGGCCCCGGTCCGGAGCACGCCGCGTCACATCCTGCGGGCCTCGATCACGTTCCGCAGGAACTCCCGGGTCCGCGGCTCCTGCGGGTCGGTGAAGATCTGCTCGGGGGTGCCGCGCTCCAGGAGCACGCCCCCGTCGAGGAAGCAGACGGTGTCCGCGATCTCCCGGCAGAAGCCCATCTCGTGGGTGGTCAGGATCATCGTCATCCCGCCCTCCTTGAGCTCCCTGATGACGCCCAGCACCTCCGCGACCAGCTCCGGGTCCAACGCCGAGGTGACCTCGTCGAGCAGCATCAGGCGGGGCTGGGTGGCCAGGGCCCGGATGATGGCGACGCGCTGCTGCTGGCCGCCGGAGAGCCGGTCGGGGTATGCCTCGGCCTTGTCCGCCAGCCCGAACCGGGCCAGCAGGTCGCGGGCCTGCTCCTCGGCCCGCGCCCGGCCGACCTTGTGCACCCTGCGCGGAGCCAGCGTGATGTTGTCCAGCACCGTCATGTGCGGGAACAGGTTGAAGGACTGGAAGACCATGCCCACGCGCTTGCGCACCTCGTCGGCGTCGGCCCGGACGTCGGTGATCTCGACGCCGTCCAGGTGGATGGCGCCGTCGTCGACGGTCTCCAGCAGGTTCACGCAGCGCAGCAGCGTCGACTTGCCGGAGCCGGAGGCGCCGATGAGGCAGACCACCTCGTGCGCCTCGACCGTCAGGTCGATCCCGCGCAGCACGCTGTGGCCGTGGTAGTCCTTCCAGACGCCCTCGATGGTCAACAGGCTCATGCGCCGCGCCGCCTCTGCGAACGGGCCGCCAGATGGTCGGTCAGGCGGGCCATGGGGATGGTGAGCGCGACGAACATCATCGCCGCCACCAGGTAGGGGGTGTAGTTGAAGGTGCTCGCCGCGTCGATCTGCGCCTGGCGGAGCGCCTCGATCACCCCGATCGTGGAGACCAGGGCGGTGTCCTTCTGCAGCGAGACGAAGTCGTTGAGCAGCGGGGGCACGACCCTGCGCCAGGCCTGCGGCAGCACCACGTGGCGCATGGTCCGGCCGTGGCTCAGCCCCAGGGAGCGGGCCGCGGCCCGCTGGCTCGGGTGGACCGAGTCGATGCCCGCGCGGAAGACCTCGGCGACGTACGCGGAGTAGGAGAGCACGAGGGCGATCACCCCCAGGGTGATCTCGTCCGTGGGCGTGCCCTGCAGGCCGAGCGCCGGGACGCCGAAGCCGACCAGCAGGATCACCAGGATGGTCGGCACGCCGCGGAACACGTCGGTGTAGGCCACCGCCAGGGCGCGCAGCGGGAAGAAGACCGGCGCCCGCAGGTTCCGGGCCAGCGCGACGAGCAGGCCGAGGACCAGGATGACCGGCTCGGCGATCAGGAAGATCCGGACGTTCGTCCAGAACCCGTCGAGCACCTCCGGCCAGGCCCTGACGAGTGCCTCACCGCTGAAGAAGGTCTCCCGGACCCGGGGCCAGCCCGGTGAGCCGGTGACCACCGCCGCCAGCACGCCGAGGAAGACGATCGTGGAGACCGTGGCGATCGTGCCCGAGCGCACGGCCCGGGTCCGGCGGAGCCTCTCCCGCCGGATCTGCCGCTCGCTCTTGATCCAGGTGGTCTCGCTCATGCGCGCCGTCCGCCGGGGAGCGGGACGCGGGCACCGCGTGCGCTCCCGGTGTCCCGGTGGGTCACTTCAGCTCCGGGGCGCCCGCGGCCGAGCCGAGCCAGGTGCTCTCGATCTCGGCGAGCTTGCCGGACGAGGAGAGTTCGCCGAGGACCTCGTTGACGCAGGAGACCAGCGTGGCGCCCTTCTCGAAGACCAGGCCGAACTGCTCCGGGGTTCCGCCGGCGGCGCCGAACTGCCCGACGATCACGGAGTCCTCGACCTGTGCGGCGGTGACGTAGAACGCGGTCGGCAGGTCCACCACGATGGCGTCCACCTGCTTGTTCTTCAGCGCGTTCACCGCGTCGACCTGCACGTTGTAGACCTTGGGCTCGGCGGTGGGCCGGATGACGTCCTTGACCGCCTGGAGGCTGGTGGTGCCGACCTGCACGCCGATGCGGGCGTCCTTCAGCGTGGCCAGGTCGGTCGCGGAGGCGAACGCCGACCCCTTGATCGCCACGACGGCCTGCTTGACCGTGTAGTAGCCGTCGCTGAAGTCGACGACCTTGGCCCGGTCGGGGGTGATGGAGATCTGGTTGATGTCGAAGTCGAACTTCTTGGCACCGGGGGCGAAGGCGGCGTCGAACGGCACCGTCTGCCAGACGACCTCGTCCTTGGTGAACCCGAGCCCGTCGGCGACGGCGTAGGCGACCGCGCTCTCGTACCCCTCGCCGCTGGCCGGGTCGTCGTTCTTGAACCACGGCTCGTAGGCGGGCTTGTCGGTGCCGATGGTCAGCTTGCCCGGGGTCTTCAGGGTGAGCTTGTCCTTGGCGCAGGCGTCCGCGGCCGGGGAGCCGGCCGGGGCGGAGGGGCTCGCCTGGCCCGCCGTGTCGGAGGCCGGTGCGCAGGCCGCGGTGGCCACCGCGAGGGCGCCGAGCGCGAGCAGCATCGAGGGACGAACCATGACAAACCTCCGGGGGAGCGCGATGACCCCCGAATTCTATGTACAGCCGCCGACCAGCGGAAAAACGGCCTCCGCAACGGACGTACGGCTCCCGCGTGCCCGGGCGCCCCGGCGGCACCGCGCACGGACTCCCGGGCAGGCCGCACGGAGGCCGTACGGAGGCCGCACACGGGAAGGGCCCCTCCCCGGAACCGGGAAGGGGCCCTCGTGCACGCTGCCGGTCAGACGCCGACGACCTCGACGTCGAGGGCGGCGGAGACCTCCGGGTGCAGCTTGACGGTGACCCGGTGGGAGCCGACGCTCTTGATCGCGTTGGGGATCTCGATGCGGCGGCGGTCCAGCTCGGGGCCGCCGGCGGCCTTGACGGCCTCGGCGATGTCGCCCGTGGTGACGGAGCCGAAGAGGCGACCGGCCTGGCCGGCCTTGGTCTTCAGCGACACCTTCAGGGACTTGAGCCGGCCCGCGACCTCCTGGGCGGTGCCCAGGTCGCGGATCTCACGGGCCTCGCGGGCCTTCTTCATCGAGACGATCTGCCGCTCGCCGCCGCGCGTCCACGGGATCGCGAAGCCGCGGGGGAGCAGGTAGTTGCGGCCGTAGCCGTTCTTGACCTCGACGATGTCGCCGGGGGCGCCGAGGCCGGTGACCTCACTGGTGAGGATGAGCTTCATTGGTCCGGACCTCCTTAGCGCGCGGTGCTCATGTACGGCAGGAGCGCCATCTCACGAGCGTTCTTGATAGCGGTCGCCACGTCACGCTGGTGCTGGGTGCAGTTGCCCGTCACCCGGCGAGCACGGATCTTGCCACGGTCGGAGATGAACTTCCGAAGCAGCGCCGTGTCCTTGTAGTCGACGTAGGAGATCTTGTCGTGGCAGAACAGGCAAACCTTCTTCTTCGGCTTGCGCAGTGCCGGCTTGGCCATCGTGGTGCTCCTTTCAGAGCCCCGCCGTCAGGCGGGAATGGTCGCTGCGGATACTGGGACTGGGGTGGACGGGCCCGCGACGGCCACGGGGACCGCCGCGGATCGTCCGCTTAGAAAGGCGGCTCGTCGCTGAAGTCGCCGCCGAAGCCGCCGCCCTGCTGGGGGCCGCCGAAGCCGCCGCCCTGAGGACCGCCGCCGAAGCCGCCGCCCTGAGGACCGCCCCCGTAGTTGCCGCCACCGCCGCCGTAGCCCCCGCCCTGGGGAGCGGGCGCCGCGGAGGCCCACGGGTCACCGCCGCCGAAGCCGCCGCCACCACCCTGACGGGTGGTCTTGTTGACCTTGGCGGTGGCGTTGCGCAGGGACGGGCCGACCTCGTCGACCTCGACCTCGTAGACCGTGCGCTTCTCGCCTTCCTTGGTCTCGTAGGACCTCTGGCGCAGCCTTCCCTGGACGATGACCCGCATGCCGCGCTGGAGGCTCTCGGCGACGTTCTCCGCCGCCTGCCGCCAGATGTTGCAGGTCAGGAAGAGGCCTTCGCCGTCCTTCCACTCGTTGGTCTGCTTGTCCAGATAACGCGGAGTGGACGCGACGCGGAACCGGGCCACGGCTTGCCCCGCGGGGGTGAAGCGCAGCTCGGGGTCGTCGACGAGGTTGCCGACGATGGTGATCTGAGTGTCGCCTGCTGCCATGGCTAGCTTCTGCCCTTCCTGCGGCCTTGGCTGGTTGTCGGCTCAGAGTACGGCTGCCGCCCGACAAAAACGCCGGGGATCAGTGCACGTCCGGGCGGAGCACCTTGGTGCGGAGGATGCCCTCGTTGAGGCCCAGCTGCCGGTCGAGCTCCTTGACCGTGGCGGGCTCGGCGGTCAGGTCGATGACGGCGTAGATGCCCTCGGACTTCTTGGCGATGTCGTAGGACAGCCGCCGCCGGCCCCACACGTCGACCTTCTCCACCGTGCCGCCGTCATTGCGGACGACCGAGAGGAACTGGTCGAGGGACGGGGCCACCGTGCGCTCATCGAGCGAAGGGTCGAGGATGACCATCACTTCGTAACGACGCATGCTGGCTTCCAACCTCCTCTGGACTGTTGCGGTCACGACACCGTGCCGTGACAGGAGGACGCTGACGTCTTCACCCCGCGCGCCCACTTCGGCGCCCGGAGCGGAGGGCGGCCCATGACACGCCCATACAACGCAGCCGAGCCAGCCTACCAGGCTGTCAAGGGTTGGGCGGACGTTCCCCGGGAACCTCCGTAAACAGGGGGAAGGAGGTGGTGATCCATGTCGCAGACGACACGAACGACCCGTCCCACCAAGCGGCGGGCGCCGAAGTTCGCACGGCTCCCGCTCCTCGACGCCGACGGCCGTCCCCATCCGCTGGAGAACGGCCTGAGCATCGCCACGTTCACCCTGGGGGTGATCGCCTTCGTCTGCGGTCTCTTCCCGGGGGCGCACGTCGCCGCGGCCTGGCTGGGCGCGGTCGGGTTCTGGGGGGGCTTCTACTCCCAGTACGTCTCGGCGACGACCCCGGAGCGGGCGCTGAACATCATCGGCATCGTGGCCTCGTTCGTGGGTGTGGCCATGGGCATCTACCACGGCGGCTTCCTCCCGTAGCGACCCGGCCGGTCCGGCGGCTCCGCGGGGCAGCCGGGCCGGGCCGTACGGCTAGCCCAGGTGCAGGTCCACGCCGAGCAGGACGAGGAACCAGAGCAGGACGGCGAGCAGGGCCTCGGCGACGTCCCGCAGCAGCGCGGGGGTGATGTAGTCGTAGACCCAGGCGACGTAGAGGCCGACCAGCAGATAGATGAGGCCGACCAGGCTGATGCCTCTGCGGTAGCGGTACGCCATTTCGACTCCTTGGCTGGGCCCTTCGGGGGGACGGGGGCAGGGCGCGCACCGGCGACTTCCCCTCCTCGGGGCCCTGAAACCGGCGGGCCCGCCGACCTGGGGCGAGAGCCGCGGCGGCCGGCCCGCCCCGTACGGCGGCGCGCGCCGCACGGGAACCGGCCGCGGACCGCTGGGGGACGGCGCCGCGCAGCGGTTAGGCTCGACGCATGCCACGCATCGGAGCCCACGTCGACTCGGACGACCCGCTCGCCCACGCCCGGGCCATCGGAGCCGAGGTCGCGCAGTTCTTCCTCGGCGACCCCCAGGGCTGGAAGGGCCCGGTCATCGGCGAGCGGACCCGGGAGATCGCGGGCTCCGAGGTGGACGTCTACGTCCACGCGCCCTACGTGATCAACGTCGCCACGCTCAACAACCGGGTCCGCATCCCCAGTCGCAAGCTGCTGGGCGCGCACCTGGCCGCCGCAGCGGAGCTGGGCGCCAAGGGCCTGGTCGTGCACGGCGGGCACGTGGGCGCCGGCGACGACCCGGCCAAGGGTGTGGAGAACTGGCGCAAGGTGTTCGAGCGCATGGAGGACCGGCCGGTCCCCGTGCTCATCGAGAACACCGCGGGCGGCGGCAACGCGATGGCCCGGACGCTGGAGCGGATCGCCCGGCTCTGGGATGCGCTCGACGGCTTCGACGTGGGCTTCTGCCTGGACACCTGCCACGCGCACGCGGCCGGGGTGGAGCTGCCCGACGCGGTGGACCGGATCAGGGCGGTCACCGGCCGGATCGACCTGGTCCACTGCAACGACTCGCGCGACGCCTTCGGCTCCGGCGCCGACCGGCACGCCAACCTCGGCGCGGGCACCATCGACCCCGAGCTCATCCTGGAGGTCTGCCGCAGGGCCGGTGCGCCGATCGTGCTGGAGACCCCGCCCGCCGGGCAGGCCGAGGACCTCGCCCTCCTGCGGAAGAATCTCTGATCCACGGTCGAGGGCGGTTGTCCCCAGCCTGTGGATAACTTCCCTGGATTACTTTCCGGCAGAAAGGGGTAAGGCGCCTCACCCCACCCAGGCGCCCTCCATGAAGCTCATCGTGTGGAAGACCGCCAGCGGCCCCATGACCAGCGCGTAGACGGCGATGACCCCGGTCCGCCACCGCGGTCCGGGGGTGGAGACCCGGGCGACGAGCAGGAAGAGCGGCCACCACAGCAGCGCCGAGCGCGGGATCGACAGATAGTAGGCCGAGCAGATCAGCGCGCCCACCTGGAGCCCGACGTAGACCAGCTCGCTCCAGCGGCGCAGCAGGAGCAGCACGACCACCAGCGTGACGCCGACCGCCGCCCCGGCGAGCTCCATGCGGAACGCCCAGGCGAACTGCCCCTCGCCCATGGCGGAGCTCCACGTGGTGGCCAGCGACTCCCACGGCCAGACCATCGTCCGGCCCCACCCCGCCTCCTGGGCGGTCTTCCACGCCATCCAGTCACCGGTGCGCCCGTACTGGTAGGCCGAGTAGGCGGCCAGCGGCAGGAACGGCACCGCCAGCCAGGGCGCCTGCCGTACCGGACGGCGCTGGACGGCGAACTCCACGATCAGCGCGAGCGCCAGGAACAGCCCGGTGATCCGCACGCAGGACGCCCCGGCCGCCAGCGCCGCCGCGAGCGGCCAGCGGCCCCGGCGGGCGGCCAGCCAGGCGGGCAGCGCGAAGGCCAAGAAGAGCGACTCGCTGTAGCCCGCGAACAGGAACACCGACATCGGCCAGAGCAGCAGCGCCAGCACCGCGCGCCACCCCGCTCCGGGCGGCCCCTCGGACTCGGCGAGCCGGGCCAGCGCGACCACCGCGACGGCGCCGGCCGCGAACGAGATCAGCAGCCCGGCGAGCGTCCAGTCGCCCGTGACGAGGTTCACCGCGCGCAGCGCCAGCGGCATGCCCGGGAAGAAGGCGGGCAGCCCGGCGTCCGGGTCGCGGGACGGGTCGCCGCCGTAGCCGTGCTCGGCGACGACGGCGAGCAGGTCGGCGTCCCAGTGCCGCCAGCGCTCCAGGAACGGCGCAACGTTGTCTCCCTGTGCCACGGCCGCCGCGGAGGCGGCGGCCAGGACGACGATCCCCAGGCGGGAGGCGATCCAGAGCGTCAGCGCCTCCGCCGCGGAAGCGCGTGCCCGCCCGGCGGCCTCCGCCGTCTCCCGCCCGGTCTGCTCCACGGCGTCCGCGGTCCCTCCCGCCACGTCAGGCGAGGGCGAGCCGGAACCGGTCGGGGGCCTCGTCGAAGACGCCGCCGGACCGGTCGTCGCTCCCGTCCTGCCGGACCGCGTCGCGCTCGGGGCGGAGGACGTCCCGCACCACGAAGGCCATCATGATCACAATGGTGATCGCCCGGCCCCAGACCGCGGTGAAGTAGGTGTCCCCGGCGATGCCCAGGTGCGCGTTGCCGTCCTGGATGCCGACCAGGTAGAGCCAGATCGCGAAGAAGTACCAGCACTCGGCGACCATCCACAGCGCGATCGGCTTGGCGTTCGGCCGGGCCAGCACCGCGAAGGGGATCAGCCAGAGCACGTACTGCGGCGACCAGACCTTGTTGGTGAGCATGAAGGCCGCCAAGGTGAGGAAGCACAGCTGCATCAGCCGGGGCCGCTCCCGCGCGGTCAGCGCCAGCAGCGCGATGCCCGCGCAGAACGCGGCGAGCGAGAGCACGCCCAGGGTGTCGAGCCGCTCGGCGTCGCCGAGGATCGGCCACTGCTTCTGGTTGAAGAAGTACCAGAGCGAGCCCCAGTCGGCCGGGCGCTCCTCGCTGAAGACGTAGAACCGCTTCCAGCCGTCGAAGGCGAAGAGCATCACCGGGACGTTGACGGCCAGCCAGGCGCCGGCCGTACCGGCCATGGTCTGCAGGAACGGCTTCCACCGGCCCGTCCGCCAGGTCAGCAGGAACAGCGGCCCGATGAACATCAGCGGGTAGAACTTCGTGGCGATGGCCAGGCCCAGCAGGATCCCGGCCAGCCACTGCCGCCGCTTGGACCAGGCGAGCAGCGCGCCCAGCGCCAGGGCGTTGGCGGCCAGGTCCCAGTTGATGTAGGCGGTGAGGATCAGGGCGGGCGCCAGGGCGTACCAGAGCGCGTCCCAGCGGCGCGCCGGGCCGGCCAGCGCCGCCATCAGCAGCACCCCGACGACCAGGCAGACCGCCATGAGGATGACGGTCAGGTCGTAGAAGACCGTGCCCGCCGCCGTGGTGTCCGGGTCCCCGGGGATGATCCGCCGGAAGAACTCCATGATGGCGCCGATGCCGACGGGATACTCCACCGGGAAGTCGAAGTACGGGACCTGGCCCTCGTTGAGCTTCTCGTTCCACCACAGCGGATAGATGTCGGTGTAGCAGAAGTTCGTGAACTGCAGCGTGCCGTGGTTCCAGGCGCCGCCGAAGCGGCACGGCCACTTCCACAGGTAGGCGAGGACCGCCCCCAGCCCCGCGAACAGGGCCAGGGGCAGGTACGGCACCGCCCGCTGCCCGAAGCCGGTCAACGTGTCCTGCAGCGGCTCCCGGGCCGACTCGGCGCTCCTCATGTGCTCCTCATGTCAGGCGCTCCCCCTGTCAGGGGCGGCCGCTCGGTGTCGGGCTCGGGAGGGTCGCCTCGCCGGGGGCGCCGCCGACGCTGGTGTCGAAGGTGCCGTCGCCGCCGGTGCCCCCGTCGTCAGGGATGCCGTCGTCGCCGCCGGGCTCGCCGACACCGCCGTCGGCCCCGGACTCGCACGCCCAGTCGCCCGGCGCGCACTGCTGGCCGCCGTCGGGCAGGTCCGGATCGCCGCCGTCGCCGGGCCAGTCACCGTCGCCGCCGTCGTCGAACCGCTCGGTGGGCGTCGGGCTGGGCGTCGGCTTGGGCTCGGCCAGGTTGTTCACGGTGCCCACCCCGACCTTCGGCGGGAACTGCTGGACCTCGTGCTTGGCGGTCACGGCGGCCATGTAGTCGTGCCAGATCTGGGTGGGGGTGCCGCCGCCTCCGATGAAGGAGGGCATCGGCTCCTCCTTCCAGAGCGCGTTCTTGACCTTGGTACTGGCGACCTGGCCGTACTGGTTGACCTTGAGCCGCCGCTTGCCGTCCATGGTGTACGGCACCTCTTTGTACATGCCGACCGCGGTGACGACCTGAGGGGTGAAGCCGACGAACCAGGCGTCCTTGTAGTCGTTGTTGGTACCGGTCTTGCCGGCCACCGGGCGGGTGCCCAGGTTCGCGGCGCCACCGGTGCCTCCCTTGACCACGGCCTGCAGGGCGTGCGTCACGTCGGCCGCCGCCTCCGGGGTGATGACCTGCTTGACGGTCTTCTGCTCCGGCAGGATCTCGACGCCCTCGACGTCGACCACCTTGATGACGGTGTGCCAGTCGACGTGCTTGCCCTCGTTGGCGAAGATCGAGTAGCCGGCGGCCTGCTCGACCGCGGTGACCGCGGCGCTGCCGATGGTCACCGCGTACTTGTGCTGCTCCACCGACCAATCGACGGCGTTCTTGCCGCCGTAGGAGGGGTTCACCTTGGCCCGCTCGCCGACCCCGGCCTCCTTGGCGATCTCGGCGACCTTGTCCAGGCCGACCTCCTGGCCCATCTGGACGAAGACGGTGTTCACCGACTTGGCCATGGCCGTGACCATGTTGATCGGGCCGAAGGCCGCGCCGCCGGCGTTGCTGATCGGCTTGGTCCCCTCCGCCTCGATGGTCTTCATGCCGTCGACGTAGCTGTCCAGGGAGTAGCCGGCCTCCAGCCAGGCGGCGAGCACGTACGGCTTGAACGCCGAGGCGGCCTGCTTGGCGGCGTCGAAGGCGCGGTTGTAGGAGTCCTTGATGAAGTCGTCACCGCTGTAGAAGGCGAGCACCCGGCCGGTCTTGGGGTCCACCGAGGCCACCGTGGCGTGGATGGTGGGGTCGAGGCCCTTGGTCCTGGCGTTCACCACCTTCTTGGCGGTCTGCATCATCCCCTTGTCGAAGGTCGTGGTGACCCGGAGCCCCTGGGTGTTCAGCATCTCCTCGGTGATGCCCCGGCTCTCCAGCTCCCGGCGCACGATGTTGAGCATGTAGCCCCGGATGTCCTTGTTGACCTCGGCGATCTTGTAGTCCCTGATCTTCAGGTCCTCGAACGGGGTCTTGGCGTACTTGCCGTACGCTTCGGGGTTCACCGTCGCCATGCCGCCGAGCGCGTACTCGTAGCGCTCCTTGGTGGCCGCGAAGTTCCCGCTCTGCTCCAGGGAGTCGAACCGGCTGGGGTTCTGGATGCGGCCGGCGAGGTAGGCCGCCTCGGGCACGCTCAGCTCCCAGACGTTCTTGTCGAAGAACGCCTGCGCGGCGGCCTGGATGCCGTTGGCGCCGCGGCCGAAGTAGATGGTGTTGAGGTAGCGGGTGAGGATCTCCTCCTTGCCCAGGTCGTCGTTGACCTTGACCGCGACGAAGATCTCCTTGATCTTCCGCTGGATCGAGACCTCTTTGGTGATGCCCTCGTAGTAACCGCGGACGTACTGCTGGGTGATCGTCGAGGCACCCTGCACCTGGGTGCCGCTGAGCGTGCTCCACACCGACCGGGCCATGCCGGAGAAGTCGATGCCGCTGTCCTCCCAGAAGCTGCGGTTCTCCGCCGCGACCACCGCGTCCTGGACGTGCTTGGGGATCTTGTCGAACGTCACCGGGGTGCGCTTCACGCCGAGCCGCGCGAGCACGGTCTTGCCGTCCCGGTAGTAGATGACGCTGCCCCGGTCCTGGGCCTCGTCCTGCACGTCCGTGGGGACGGGCGTGTTGGCGTAGGCGACCGCGATCATGCCGAAGACGCCGGCGGTGAGGATCGTGGCGCCCGCCATCAGGATCTTCCAGTTGGGGATGAAGCGCTTCCAGCTCTTGCGCTCCGGCGCACCCTCCGCGTCCGGGCCGGTGGGACCACCGGGGCCGCCCGGTCCACCGGGTCCGCCGGGGCCGCGCCCGCCCCTGCCGCGCCTGCCGCGCCCGCCCCTGCC
>NZ_BAAAUT010000015.1:135276-139181 GCF_039534085.1 Planomonospora alba | reverse complement strand
GTCTTCCTAAGACCGCTTGGCCCTCCGACTTGTCGCGGTCGCGCTGCGGACCCGCCGCCGGGGGCCGCGCCCGGGCCCGCGTCCATGGTCGCGCCTCGGGCCGTCCCCATGGTCGCGTCCGGCGCCGATTCCGGGAGCCGCCGTCGCATCCCCCGCGTGGGGGAACGCGGCGATCGCGGTGCTCTCCTGCGCGGCGGCGACGGCCGCGACCGTGGCCCTGCACGTCCACGCGGTCGGCACGGGTCCGGTGGCCGCCCTGGTCCGGGAGGGGGCCACAGCGGTGGCGGAGGTCGTGCTGACGGACGACCCGCGCCGGACACGGCAGCGGGGGCCGGCGTTCCTCGGGGAGGGCTTCGCCGTGCCCGCCAGGGTCGAGGCGGTCACGACGGCGGCGGGAAGGACCCGGGTCCGGGCCCCCGTCGTGCTGCTCGCCTCGGGGCGGGAGTGGGGCCCTCTGCTGCCCGGCCAGCGGGTCGGGATCCGGGGCAGGTTCGGTCCTGCCGAGCCGGGGGAGCTGCTCACCGGGGTGGTCCTCGTCCGGGAGCCGCCCCGGGTCCTGGGCGGGCCGTCCTGGCTGCAGGGCGTGGCGGGCGCCCTCCGGGCCGGTCTCCGCCGGGCCGCCGACGTGCTGCCGCCGGAGCAGCGCGGCCTGCTGCCCGGCCTGGTCGTCGGTGACGTGTCCCGCATGGACGGACGGGTCGAAGCCGACTTCAAGGCGGCCGGGCTCAGCCACCTGACGGCGGTCAGCGGTGCCAATCTGGCCATCGTGGCCGGGGCCGCGACGGCGCTGGCCCGCACGGCCGGGCTGCCGCTCGCGGCCCGGGCGGCGCTGGCGATCTGCGCGATGCTCGCCTTCGCGGTCGTCGCCCGGCCGTCCCCCAGTGTGCTCCGCGCGCTCCTCATGGGCGCCGTCGCCGCCCTGGCGCTCGGCACAGGGCGCTCCCGTGACGGCGTCGCGGCCCTGTCCGTGGCCGTCCTCGGACTGATCCTGTTCGATCCCGGCCTCGCCCGCTCGTACGGCTTCGCCCTGTCGGTGTGCGCCACCGGCGGCATCCTGGTGCTCGCCCCGCGCTGGCGCGACCGCATGGCCGGATCCGGGTCCGGCGGTCCCCCCGCCGGGCATCCGCACCCCTGGCTCCGCACCGGGCGCCCGGGCGTGCGGTTGCCCCGCTGGCTCGCCGAGGCGGTCGCCGTGCCCGCCGCGGCGCAGGCCGCCGTCACCCCTGTCCTGGTGCTCATGGCGGGTCAGCTCGCCCCGGTCGCGGTCCCGGCGAACCTCCTGGCGGGACCGGCCGTCGCCCCAGCGACCCTGCTCGGTTTCGCCGCGGCTCTGGTCGCGCCCGTGCTGATGCCGGTCGCCCGGCTGCTGGTCCGCCCGGCGGGCCTGGCCACCGGCTGGATCATCGAGGTGGCGGAGCACGCCGCCGGCCTCCCACTGGCGGTGCTCCCCTGGCCGGCGGGCCTGCCCGGGCTGGCGCTGCTGGCCGTCGCCGCGCCGGCGGCCGTCCTCGTGCTGCGGCACCGGCGCCTGCGGTGGGTCGCCGGCGCCCTGGCGGCCGGAGCGCTCGCGGTGGTGCTCCTCGTGGCCCCGGCCGTGGCCCGCTGGCCCCCGGAGGGCTGGCTGCTGGTGGTGTGCGACGTCGGGCAGGGGGACGCGCTGCTGGTCGCCGCGGGGCCGGGGCGGGCGGTGGTCGTGGACGCGGGCCCGGACCCGGTGCGGGTGGACCGCTGCCTGCGCGCCATGGAGGTCGAGGAGGTGCCGCTGGTCGTCCTGACCCACCCGCATTCCGACCACGTCGGCGGGCTGGACGGCGTCTTCCGGGGGCGCAGGGTGGGCGCCGTGCTGCTCGGCCCGGGCGAGGAGGGGAAGGAGACCGCCGGGCTCCGCGGTGACCCGGCCCGCCGCCGGGTCGTGCGGTGGACGGCCCGGCCGGGCATGAGCTGGGCACTCGGGCCCTCCCGGCTCACCGTCCTGGGCCCGCCGGAGGGGGCGGTGCCCGCCCGCGGGGGAGGGGAGGGGACGGAGGTCAACAACGCCAGCGTCGTGCTGCACGTGCGCTGGGCGGCCGGAGCGGCGCTGCTCAGCGGCGACGCGGAGACCGAGGCCCAGGAGGAGCTGCTCCGCCGGGGGCTGCCGCCCGCCGACGTCCTCAAGGTCGCCCATCACGGGGCACGGAGGCAGCACCCCGGTTTCCTCGCGGCCGTCCGGGCCCGGGCCGCGCTGATCAGCGTCGGCGCGGAGAACGGCTACGGCCATCCCTCCGCCGAGACCCTCACCCGGCTGAACCTGCTCGGCATGCGGATCCACCGGACCGACCTGTCGGGAGATCTGGCGGTGGTGGCCCGTGGCGGCGGCCTGGCGGTCGTCTCGCGGGGCCGCTGAGCCCGGTGCCCGGCACTCCCGCGGGCGCCGGACCCGCCGGAGCCCGAGGCCCCGCGCCGTCCGGTCCCGGGGGCCGGGTTCCGGAGGCGGCGCCTCGGTGTTCCCGGTTCCCGGCGTCCGTCCGCTTCCGCGGGCGCCGGAGCGCAGGGGAGCCGGGGCGGGGACGGGGAGGGCCCTGGGGGGAGGGCCCGGGACGGGGCCTGCTAGGCCGACGTCTTGACCGGACGGTGGAACTCCGTGTCCACGTCGGCTGCATAGACCGAGCGCTTGCACCGCGCGCAGCGATACATGATGGGGCCCTCGTCGAGGACCGTGCCGCAGCGCGGGCAGGTGTGACGGCGAATGGTGGACGTCATCATGCTTTTCACCTCCTCTGTCCTCCCAGATAGTGCCCCGGAACGCCTGCAGTGCGATTGCGGATGGCTTGCTGATTGCGATCCGGTCGCCGTCCCATGGCATGCTGCTCGGCATGGCGGCAACCGATCCTGCACCCGTGACGCTGGTGACCGGCGACGAGGAACTGCTGGCCGACCGCGCGGTGGGCGAGGTGGTCGCGGCGGTCCGGGCGGCCGACCCGGCCGCCGAGGTCGTCGACCTGGTCGGCGGGAAGATGGAGCCCGGGGAGTTGACCCGGTTGACCTCGCCCTCGCTGTTCGGTGACCGGTCGGTGGTGGTCGTCCGCGCGGCCCAGGACCTGGCGAAGGACGTCGTCTCCGAGATCGTCTCCTACGTGGCCGCCCCGTCCGAGGACGCGGTGCTGGTCCTCGTCCACCCCGGGGGCGTGAAGGGCAAGGCCCTGGTCGACGGCGTGAAGAAGGCCGGGGCCAGGGTGGTCACCGTCAGCAAGCTGACCAAGCCCGCCGAGCGGCTGGCCTTCATCAAGGCCGAGCTGAAACGCGCCGGGCGGACCATCGGCGGTGACGCGGCCGCCGCGCTGCTCGACGCCGTCGGCAACGACCTGCGCGAACTCGCCGCCGCGTGCAGCCAGCTCGCCTTCGACACGCCCGGCAAGACCATCGACGAGGCCGCCGTGGCGCGATACCACCGGGGCCGGGCCGAGGTCAGCGGGTTCACCGTGGCGGACGCGGCGATCGCGGGCCGGCTGGGCGAGGCGCTCGAACAGGCGCGGTGGGCCCTGGCCACCGGGACGGCGCCCGTGCTGCTGGTGAGCGCGCTCGCCCGGGGGCTGCGCATGCTCGCCAAGGTGGGCGGCGCCCCGCGCAACCTGCGGGGCGGGCAGCTCGCCTCGCATCTCGGCATGCCGCCCTGGCAGGTCGGCCGGGTCCAGGACCAGCTCAGGGGCTGGGGGCCGGTCGCCATCGCGCGGGCGCTGCTGGCCGACGCCGCCGCCGACGAGCAGGTCAAGGGAGGCGGCGCGGACCCGGCCTACGCGCTGGAGCGCGCCATCCAGACCGTCGTCGCGAGCCGCGACGGCCGTTAGCCGTACGGTCCGCGGCGGCGCCGCGTGCGGGAAGGGAGCGCCGCACCCCGTGCGGGGAGGAAACGCCGGAGCGCTGTATAC
>NZ_BAAAUT010000015.1:0-135266 GCF_039534085.1 Planomonospora alba | reverse complement strand
GTGCGGGGTGCGGCGCTCCGGTGAGGAACCGTGGTTACTCGGCGGCCGTCAGGGCGGCGACGCGCTGGGCGATCGCCGACTTGCGGTTGGCGGCCTGGTTCTTGTGGATGACGCCCTTGCTGGCAGCCTTGTCCAGCTGGCGGGCGGCGGCGCGCTGGAGCGCGACGGCCTCGTCGACGTTGCCCTGGTCGGCGGCCTCGCGGAACTTGCGGATCGCCGTCTTCAGGGACGACTTGACAGCCTTGTTGCGCAGCCGGGCCTTCTCGTTCTGCCGGTTGCGCTTGATCTGGGACTTGATGTTCGCCACGAAGAAGCCTCGGTGATGTCGTCGGATGGGGCGCGCGGGCAGAGAGGGCGCGCCACACGCAGTTGAACAGGCTACCAACTGCCCGGGCGGCCGCTCAAATCGACGGCCTGGACAGAGGGATGCCTGACAATCGTACCCTGCTGATCTCAGGGCCGATACCAGGACGCGGTGTACTCGGCCCAATCCTCCTGCGTCGCGGCGAAGTCGACGTACAGCGCCAGCCCGAACCCCTCGCGCGGCGTCCCGTGCCTGCTCAGCGCCAGCCGGGCCCCCTCGGCTGCGGCGGCGACGCTCTCGGCGGCGTCGCCCCAGGGGACGTTGTGGTCGTGGTAGGCGGGGGCGCCCAGCAGCAGGGCCTTGCCGTCGGGCACGAGGCGCAGGGCGAGCTCGCCCTGCTGCGCGACGTGGCCGCGGTAGAGCGAACCGAGCGGCAGGCCGGAGTCGTAGGTCATGACCGCCACCTGGTCGGTGCGGGTCGCGACCTCGCGGAAGTACTCCTGCGACCAGTACTTGTCGTGGCCGATGACCGCGCGGGCCAGCGGGAGCATGCCCGGCACCGGCTCGATCTGCGGGGTCGAGGTCGACAGCGGGCCGTCGCCGACGAGCGGGCGGGTCCGCTCCAGCAGGTCGAGGAAGCCCGTGTCGCCGCTGGTGACGGGTTCGAAGTTGTAGTGCACGCCGTCGAAGCCGAGCGCCACGATGTCCCGCACGCCGTCGAGCACCCGCTGCCGGGCGGCCGGGTCGGCGAGGTCGAGGCCGTGGTCGACCTTCTGGCCGAGCCAGGGGGAGATGCGGACCCCGGGCAGCTCGGCCCGCCACCACTTCAGGAGGTCGCCGGCGTTGGCGTACCTGTCCGTCCGGAGCGTCCCGTCGAATTCGAACGGCCCCGCGTGGACGTAGACGTCCTTGATCCCGGTCTCGCGGAGCCGTACGGCCAGCGCCTTCACGTCCGTCTCGGTCCGGCGGCCGTCCACCCACGCGTGTCCCAGCCACAGGGCGTCGTGCCCCAGGCTCTTCGCCCAGGACTCGGGGGAGCCGGCGGCCTGAGCCCAGAAGAAGGCCGCGACCAGCGCGGGGAGTGCGACGAGGAGGGCCAGCGCGCCCGCGAGCGCGCGCAGGCAGCGCCGTACCATGATCCGTTTCGTCATCCGGACATGTGATCGCAGGGCGCCCCGTCCCGTCAACGGGCCCGCCGGACGGAACGGCCCGGTCCGGCGGGGGCGGGGACGAGGGGCGCCGAGCCGGGGAGGGGAGGAGGGGCGCGGCGGGGAGCGGTCTCCGGTCCCCCCGTTCCCTCCGCCGGGACGGAGCCACCGGCTGTTCTCCCCGCCGGGACGAAGCCACCGGCCGTCTCGCTAGACTTGCTGGGAAGATGGCTGGATTTGCCAGCCCCAGATCATCATCAATCCCGTCGAAACGGACACCGGTGCGTAATCAGCCTGGCCAGACCGATCCCGCGGTGATCCGCAACTTCTGCATCATCGCGCACATCGACCACGGCAAGTCGACGCTTGCCGACCGCATGCTGCAGATCACCGGCGTGGTCGACGACCGGTCCATGCGCGCCCAGTACCTCGACCGGATGGACATCGAGCGCGAGCGCGGCATCACGATCAAGTCGCAGGCGGTCCGGCTGCCGTGGAAGGTCGGCGAGACCGACTACGTCCTCAACATGATCGACACGCCGGGGCACGTGGACTTCACCTACGAGGTGTCCCGGTCGCTGCAGGCGTGCGAGGGCGCGATCCTGCTGGTCGACGCGGCGCAGGGGATCGAGGCCCAGACCCTGGCCAACCTCTACCTGGCGATGAACGCCGACCTGACGATCATCCCGGTGCTCAACAAGATCGACCTGCCCGCCGCCCAGCCGGAGAAGTACGCCGCCGAGCTGGCCCACCTCATCGGCTGCGAGCCGGAGGACGTGCTGAAGGTCTCCGGCAAGACCGGCGTCGGCGTGCGCGAGCTCCTCGACCACGTGGTCGCGAACATCCCCGCCCCGGTCGGCGAGGCCGACGCGGCGGCCCGCGCACTGATCTTCGACTCGGTCTACGACACCTACCGCGGCGTGGTCACCTACGTCCGGGTCATGGACGGCCACCTGGGCAAGCGCGAGCGCATCCAGATGATGTCCACCGGCGCCTCCCACGAGACGCTGGAGATCGGCGTCATCTCGCCGGAGCCGAAGGTCGCCGACCAGGGCCTCGGCGTCGGCGAGGTGGGCTACCTGATCACCGGCGTGAAGGACGTGCGCCAGTCGCGTGTCGGTGACACGGTGACCTCGGCGGGCAAGCCCGCGACCGAGCCGCTCGGCGGCTACGAGCACCCCAAGCCGATGGTCTTCTCCGGTCTCTACCCGATCGACGGCGACGACTACCCGGAGCTGCGCGAGGCGCTGGACAAGCTCCAGCTCAACGACGCCGCCCTGGTCTACGAGCCGGAGACCTCCGCGGCCCTGGGCTTCGGCTTCCGCTGCGGCTTCCTCGGCCTGCTCCACATGGAGATCGTCCGCGAGCGCCTGGAGCGGGAGTTCAACCTCTCGCTCATCTCCACCGCGCCCAACGTGATCTACCGGGTGATCATGGAGGACGGCAAGGAGGTCGTCGTCACCAACCCGTCGGAGTTCCCCACGGGCAAGGTCGACAAGGTCTACGAACCGGTGACGAAGGCGACCGTGCTGGTCCCCTCGGAGTTCATCGGCGCCATCATGGAGCTGTGCCAGAACCGGCGCGGCTCCCTGCAGGGCATGGACTACCTGTCGGAGGACCGCGTCGAGATCCGCTACACCATGCCGCTCGGCGAGATCATCTTCGACTTCTTCGACCAGCTCAAGTCGCGCACGCGCGGCTACGCCTCGCTCGACTACGAGCCGCACGGCGAGCAGGAGGCCGACCTGGTCAAGGTCGACATCCTGCTCCAGGGCGAGGCCGTCGACGCCTTCAGCGCCATCGTGCACAAGGACAAGGCGTACGGCTACGGCGTCGAGATGGCCAAGAAGCTCCGCGAGCTCATCCCGCGGCAGCAGTTCGAGGTGCCGATCCAGGCGGCCATCGGCGCCCGGGTCATCGCCCGCGAGAACATCCGCGCCATCCGCAAGGACGTGCTCGCCAAGTGCTACGGCGGCGACATCTCCCGTAAGCGCAAGCTGCTGGAGAAGCAGAAGGAAGGCAAGAAGCGGATGAAGATGGTCGGCCGGGTGGAGGTCCCCCAGGAGGCCTTCGTCGCCGCGCTGTCCACCGAGTCCTCCGCGGACAAGGCCAAGAAGTAGTCCCGGGACGCGACCTGCCGCGGGCGGGCACCGGGCCGGTGCCCGCCCCCGGCGTCTCCGCCCCCGGCGGGGGAGCCGCGGGCGGTCCCGGTACGGGGCCCGCGGAGCAGCGGGCGCGGGACCCCGCGGGAGAGCGGCGGGCCGGCGGGCCCGCGCGGCCGTCGGCGCGGGATCCGCGTCAGCGCAGGATCCGGTAGAGCGCCGAGGTCAGCGAGCCCTTGGCGTCGTCCTGGTCGAGCGACCACATCATCGAGCCGCCGAGGCCCTTCAGCCGGATGTACGCCGCCTTGGCGGTCACGGTCGCCGGGTCGTCGTAGGACCAGAACTCGTTGCCGTCGTAGAGCCACACCGTGCCCGTGCGCGGGTCGTGGTAGCGCTTGCCGGGCTTGTTCACCAGGTCCTTGTAGTCCTCGGTGCCGGCGGCCCACTTGCCGGGGGCGGGACCGGTCGCGGTGCCGTACAGGCCGTTCCTGCCGCCGGTCACGCCCGTCCAGCCCTGCCCGTAGGCGGGGACGCCGACCACGATCTTCCTTGCCGGAGCGCCGCGCGACAGGTAGTCGCGGACGGTCGCATCGACGCTGTAGCGCACCTCGTTGGGGTCGCGCCGGTCGGTGAACAGGTTGCCGTTGTGGCCGGTGCGGGTCTCCCAGGGGCCGTGCAGGTCGTAGCCCTGGACGGTGGCGAAGGTCAGGTTGCGGAAGACCTCGCGGACCTCGAAGCCCGCGTCGATCTTCGCCGCGGCGGCGGGCAGGAAGGCGGTCAGCTCGCTGCGCCGGTCGAAGGCGTTCATCTGGCGGCGGAGCTCGGCGACGAAGAGGGTGAAGTTCCGCTTGTCCTCGGGGCGGATCACGTTGCCCTCGGCGCCGGCGGAGCCGGGCCACTCCCAGTCGAGGTCGATGCCGTCGAAGACGCCGGCTCCGGTGCCGGGCGGGGTCCCCGGGAGGTTCCCGCGCAGCCACAGGTCGATGCAGGAGGAGGCCAGCTTGGCGCGGCCGGCGGGGGTGAGGACGGCGTCGGAGAAGTACTTCGAGCCGGTCCAGCCGCCGAGGGAGATCAGCGCCTTGAGCCCCGGATGCTTGGCCTTGAGCTTCTTGAGCTGGTTCAGGTTGCCGGCGAGGGCCTGGCCCTCGGCGTCGGCGGCGCCGTCCACGCTCTGCTCGGCGGGGACCGGGCGCTGCCAGTCGGCCCAGGGGTCGGAGGAGTAGCACTCGCCCTGCTCGTTGACGAAGCCGAAGGCGTAGTTGATGTGGGTCAGCTTGGCGGCCGAGCCGCTGGTGTCGAGGTCCTTGACGTGGAAGTCGCGCCCGTAGACGCCCCACTGGATGAAGTAGCCGACCCGCTTGAAGCGGTCGCCGGAGCCGCCGGAGGTCTCGGCCTGGGCCGGGGCGGGTACGGCCGCCGCGGCCAGGGCGGTGACGGCCGCGGCCACGAAGGTACGCCGGAGGAGTCTCTGCACGGGATTCTCCACTGTTCGGGGGATGCTGTCCGAGACTACTTATAGGAAACTTTCCTTTAAGTTTTCCCGGATCGTAGGCCCGCGCGACCGGCCCGTCAACGGAGTGCCGGAGATTCCCCTCATGCGCCCGTACCGGGCACCGCCGCGGGCGCGGCAGACTTGAGGGGTGCCATCCACCCTGCCCGACGGCGAGCCCGTACCGCCCTCCGGAGAGCTGCCGCCCGGCGCGCTCGACGGTCTGGGCACGCGGCCCTTCGGCTTCTACGTGCACGTGCCCTTCTGCGTGACGCGCTGCGGCTACTGCGACTTCAACACCTACACCGCGACCGAGCTCGGCCCCGGCGCCTCGCACGCGGACTACGCCGACACCGCGATCCAGGAGGTACGGCGGGCCCGCGCCAACCTCGGCGCGGCCGCGCCGAAGGTCGAGACCGTCTTCTTCGGCGGCGGCACCCCCACCCTGCTGCCCGCCCGCGACCTGGTGCGCGTCCTCGGCGCGATCGACGAGGAGTTCGGCCTGGTCCCGGACGCCGAGGTGACCACCGAGGCGAACCCCGAGTCGGTGGATCCGGCCTACCTGGCCGAGCTGCGGCGCGGAGGGTTCACCCGGATGAGCTTCGGCATGCAGAGCGCCCGCGAGCACGTGCTGGCGGTGCTGGACCGCAGGCACACGCCGGGCCGGGCGGCCCGGGCCGTACGGGAGGCCAGGGCGGAGGGGTTCGAGCACGTCAACCTGGACCTGATCTACAGCACACCGGGGGAGAGCGACGACGACTGGCGGGCCTCGCTGGCCGCGGCGATCGAGGCCGGCCCCGACCACGTCTCGGCCTACTCGCTGATCGTGGAGGAGGGCACCCGGCTCGCCGCCCGGATCCGCCGCGGCGAGCTGCCGATGCCCGACGACGACGTGGCCGCCGACCGCTACCTCATCGCCGAGGAGATGCTCACCGAGGCGGGCTTCGCCTGGTACGAGGTCTCGAACTGGGCGGCCTCCCCGCAGGGCCGCTGCCGGCACAACCTGCTCTACTGGACCGGCGGCGACTGGTGGGGCGTGGGCCCCGGCGCGCACAGCCACGTCGGCGGCACCCGGTGGTGGAACGTCAAGCACCCGGCGGCCTACGCCGGGCGGCTGGCCTCGGGCGTCTCGCCCGCACACGGGCGCGAGGTGCTGACGGCCGAGGACCGCGCGATGGAGCGGCTGATGCTGGAGCTGCGGCTGGCCGAGGGCTTCCCGCTGGCGGAGATCGACCGGCCGGTCGTGGTCGCCCGGGCGCTGGCCGACGGCCTGCTGGAGACGGAGCCGTTCAAGGAGGGCCGCGCGGTGCTGACGCTGCGCGGGCGCCTGCTGGCCGACGCCCTGGTGCGCGACCTGGTCGGCTGAGGTGCCGGCGCGGGGCCCGGAGCCGCCCGCGGGCGGCTCCGGGCGTGCCCGGGGCGGTGCTCCCGCGGACGTCAGCCGACGAAGCGGATGGTCATCGGGTAGCGGTGGTTCTCGCCGCGGTTGGCCGCGACGGCGGCGAGGACCATGAGGACGACCGAGCCGATCCAGATCACCGGCAGCAGCAGGAAGCCGATGAACGCGAACGCCAGCACCCACGCGACGATGTAGGCGATCATCAGGGTGAGCTGGAAGTTCAGCGCCTCGCCCGCCTGGTCGCGCACATAGGGGGACTCGTCCTTCTTGACCAGGTACATCACCAGGGGGCCGAGGAACCCGGTGAGCAGGCCCAGCAGGTGGGAGAGCATGGCCAGGGTGGTGTCGTCGCTGCCGGGGCGCGGGCCCCGGGGACCGTACTGCCCGTACGGGCCGTACTGTCCGTACGCGCTGCCGTACTGCCCGTGGGAGCCGTACTGTCCGTACGCGCCGTAGGGGTCGTAGGAGCCGGAGGGCGTGCCGTAGGGGTCGTAGGGCCCGCCCGGCGCGCCGTACGCGCCGGGCGGCGGCGGGTGGGAGCCGGGGTGTCCCTGGCCCCCGTACGGCGGGGTGGCGGGCGGAGGACGGTCCCAGGCGGGCCGGCCGTACCCCTCGGCGTACCCGTGGCCGTACCCCTCGCCGTGTCCCTCGCCGTGTCCCTCACCGTGTCCCCGGCCGGGCGGTGTCCGGCCGTCGTCGCCGGTGCGGTGGCGGGGCTCGCCGGGGTTCTCGCTCATGGACCCTCCTGACGGGTCGTGAAGTGATCAGCCGGTCTCCTCGGCGGCCGTCACGAAGTCGATCAGTTCTTCGACCCGGCCGAGCAGTTCCGGCTCCAGGTCAGCATATGTCGTGACCGCTGCGAGGATCCGGCGCCAGGCGTCGCCCGGCGCGAGGTCCCAGCCCAGCGCGGCGACGACCCCCTCCTTCCACGGCACGCCCCGCGGCACGGACGGCCAGGCGGGGATGCCGAGCACCGACGGCTTGACCGCCTGCCAGACGTCGACGAAGGGATGGCCGACGACCAGCACGTGCGGGGAGGAGATCCGCGCGGCGATCCGGCTCTCCTTCGAGCCCTCCACCAGATGGTCGACGAGCACGCCCAGGCGGCGTCCGGGGCCCGGCGCGAACTCCGCCACGATCGCGGGCAGGTCGTCGACACCCTCCAGGTACTCCACGACCACGCCCTCGATGCGCAGGTCGTGCCCCCAGACCTTCTCCACGAGCGCGGCGTCGTGCACGCCCTCGACGTAGATCCGGCTCTCCCGGGCGACGCGGGCGCGCAGCCCCTCCACCGCGATGGAGCCGGAGGCGCTGCGCCGTGGCCCTCGCGGCGCGGCGGCGGGCCGCACCAGTGTCACGACCCTGCCCTCCAGCAGGAACGCGGCGGGCTCCAGCGGGAACACCCGCCGCCGCCCGAACCGGTCCTCCAGGGTGACCGCCTCCTTGTCGCAGGCGACCACGGCGCCGCAGAAGCGGCCGTCGGCGTCCTCCACGACCAGGCCGGGCTCGGCGGGGACCTCCGGGATCGTCCCCCTGCCGGGCCGCCGCCAGTCGCCCGCCAGCACGTCACGCTCGTACACCGCCGCCTCCCGCGCCCTCGGCCTTAAGGACCTCAGGGACGGTAGCAAAGGCGGCGATCGTCCGTCAGGGGAGCGCGGCCGCTCACCACGCGCCGGCGGCGATGCGCCTGCGGGCGCGGCTCCGCTTCACCAGCACGACGACGGTCACGATGATCGCCAGCAGGAAGCCGAAGGCCGGGATCAGGAAGAACGCCGCGACACCGCCCACGATCGAGCCGGCCGCCAGTTCCTTGCCCACGCCGAAGCGGGCCTGGCCCTCGCCCTGCACGGCGCAGCCGACCGTGTACTCGCCCGTCTGGTCGACCTCGAGCAGGAACGCCTGCTCCCAGACGGTGTCGCCGTCGGTGACGGTCGTCCGCCCGACCGGCGCCGTCAGGGTGCCCTCCGGGGTGCCCTGCTGGAAGCCGCACTCGAACCGGGTGCCCTGCTCGGCGTTGACGTAGACGGCGTGCTTGCCGTCCTTGTCCAGCGCGACCTTCACGAACTCGCCGGAGCCGAACGAGGAGGTGGGCGCGGCGTCGGTGACGCCGCCGAAGATGGCCCCGCCGGCGACGAGGACGCCGATGCCGATGGAGACGAACGCCAGCAGCCAGGCGCCGACGATCCAGCCGATGCCCGGCTTCACCTTCGGGGGCGGGCCCGCCGGGGCGCCGTAGCCGGGCGGGGCGTAGCCGTGGCCGCCGTACGGCTGCGCGGGGGCGTGCGGGGAGGGGGCGTGACCGGGGGCGCCGTGGCCGCCTCCGGCAGGGGTGCCGAAATCGTGTGACATGCAGGAGAGTGTGAAGCTTGCCGCTTGTATCCCAATAGCAGTTGACTTGACGACCGGGCGCTCCCCGGTTCCGGACCGTGTTCTCGCACCCCGCGGGCGGCGGCCGTACACTTGTTGGCACTCGGGAACACAGAGTGCCAGTCCCGGTGTTCTCCGTTCGGGCGTGCACGGTGCAGGCAAGGAGGTGAGCGCGGTGGTCGACGACCGCAAGCTCGCGGTGCTTCGCGCCATCGTCGAGGACTACGTGTCCACCAATGAGCCGGTGGGTTCCAAGGCTCTCGCCGAGCGGCACAACCTGGGCGTCTCACCGGCGACCATCCGCAACGACATGGCGGTGCTGGAGGAGCAGGGCTACATCGCCCAGCCCCACACCAGCGCCGGCCGGGTGCCCACCGACAAGGGCTACCGGCTCTTCGTCGACCGGCTCTCCCAGGTCAAGCCGCTCTCCGCGGCCGAGCGCAGGGCGATCGAGACCTTCCTGGCGGGCGCGGTCGACATCGACGACGTCGTGACGCGGACGGTGCGGCTGCTGGCGCAGCTCACCCGCCAGGTCGCCGTCGTGCAGTACCCCTCGCTGACCCGCTCCACCGTCCGGCACGTCGAGCTCGTCCCGCTGAGCGAGCGCCGCCTGATGTTCGTTCTCATCACCAACACCGGCCGGGTCGAGCAGCGCGTGGTCGAGCTGCCCGACGTGGTGGACGAGGCCCGCGTGGCCCACCTGCGCGCCATGCTCAACGCCTGCCTGGACGGCTGCGGCCTCACCAGCGTCCCGGACAAGGTCGCCGACCTGCCCGACCGGCTGCCGCCGGAGGACCGGCCGCTGGCCGCCACGGTCCTGTCGGTGCTCCTGGAGTCCCTCGTGGAGCGCCAGGAGGAGAAGATCGTCTTCGCGGGGGCCGCCAACCTGGCCGGAGCCGACTTCACCGTCGGCCTCCGCGACGTGCTGGAGGCGCTGGAGGAGCAGGTGGTGCTCATGCGCCTGCTCGGCGAGACCTCCGATCCGTCCACGCTGACCGTGCGGATCGGCTCGGAGAACCCCTACACCGGACTCCAGGGGACGTCGATCGTCGCCGCCGGGTACGGTTCCGGAGGCAACCAACTGGCCCGGCTCGGTGTGCTGGGGCCGACACGAATGGACTACCCGGTCACGATGGGCGCCGTGCGCGCGGTGGCACGCTACGTCAGCCAGATCCTGGCTGCATCCTAAGAGGTCGACTAAGTGGCTAAGACTGACTACTACGGCACCCTCGGGGTGCGCCGCGACGCCAGTGCGGAGGAGATCAAGAAGGCCTACCGCAGGCTGGCGCGTGAGCTGCACCCCGACGTGAACCCCGATCCCGCTACCCAGGAGCGCTTCAAGGAGATCACGCAGGCCTACGAGGTCCTGTCCGATCCCAACAAGCGCCAGATGTACGACCTGGGCGGCGACCCCTTCGGCGGGGGCGGCGCGGGTGCCGGCGGCTTCGGCGCGGGCTTCCCGTTCAGCGACATCATGGACGCCTTCTTCGGCACGGCCGCCGGAGGCGGGCGGGGCCCCCGCTCCCGGGCACGCCGGGGCCGCAACGCCACGATCCGGGTCGAGCTCGACCTGCGCGAGTCGGCCTTCGGCACCACCCGCGAACTGGTCGTCGACACCGCCGTGCTCTGCGAGGTCTGCTCCGGCTCCGGGGCGGCGGCCGGCACCCACCCCGACACCTGCGACATGTGCCGCGGCCGCGGCGAGGTCTCCCAGGTCACCCGCTCCTTCCTCGGCCAGGTCATGACCTCCCGGCCCTGCCCCCAGTGCGGCGGGTTCGGCTCGATCATCCGCCACCCCTGCCAGGAGTGCTCCGGCGACGGCCGCGTGCGCACCCGGCGCACCATCAAGGTCCGCATCCCGGCGGGCGTGGAGGACGGCACCCACATCCAGCTCGCCGGCGAGGGCGAGATCGGCCCCGGCGGCGGCCCGCCCGGCGACCTGTTCCTGGAGATCGTCGAGCGCCCCCACGAGATCTTCGAGCGGCGCGGCGACGACCTGCACTGCACCGTGCAGATCCCGATGACGGCCGCCGCGCTCGGCACGGTCCTGGCCGTGGAGACGCTCGACGGCACCGAGGAGATCGACGTCCGGCCGGGCACCCAGTCCGGGCAGACCATCGCCCTGTACGGCCGCGGCGTGCAGCGCCTCAACGAGACCGGCCGCGGCGACCTGCTCATCCACGTCAACGTGGAGACGCCCTCCCGCCTCGACCCGGCCCAGGAGGAGCTCCTGCGGGAGCTGGCCAGGCTCCGCGGCGAGGAGCGGCCGCCCGGCAAGTTCGCCCCCGGCCAGCAGGGCTTCTTCTCGCGCCTGAGGGACGCGTTCAACGGCCGATGACGGCCCCCGTCTTCCTGGCGGACCCGGCCGACCTGGCGGAGGGGGAGTTCACGCTCGCCGGCCCCGAGGGGCGCCACGCGGCGGCCGTGCGGCGGTTGCGCGAGGGGGAGCGGCTCGACCTGACCGACGGGGCGGGCACCGTGGCCGAGTGCGTCGTCCTGGCCGCGGGCAAGGACTCCCTCCGCGTGCGGGTGCTGGACCGCCACGAGGTGCCCGCCCCCCGGCCGCGCCTGGTCGTGGTGCAGGGGCTGCCCAAGGGCGAGCGGGGCGAGCTGGCCGTGGAGATGATGACGGAGGCCGGGGTCGACGTCATCGTGCCCTGGGCCGCGCTCCGGTGCGTCACCCGCTGGAAGGGCGACAGGGAGGCCAAGGCCCTGGCGCGCTGGCGCTCGACCGCGCGGGAGGCCGGCAAGCAGGCGCGCCGGTTCCGCCTGCCCGAGGTGGCCCCCCTCGCGACGGGCGCCGAGGTCGCCGCCCTGCTGTCGGCCGCGGCGCTGGGGATCGTGCTGCACGAGGAGGCCGCCTCGCCGCTCTCGGCGCTGCCCCTGCCCGGGGAGGGCGACATCGTCGTGGTCGTCGGGCCCGAGGGCGGGATCGCCGACGAGGAGATCGACGCCTTCCGGGCGGCCGGAGCCGTGCCCGCGCTGCTCGGGCCGACGGTCCTGCGGACCTCGACGGCCGGGGTCGCCGCCGCGGCGGTGCTCCAGTCGCGCACCGGCCGCTGGTGACCCCGGCCTAGCGGCCGAGGGGGGTCGGGGTGACCTCCTCCGACGGCAGCGGAGGCTGCGGGTTCTCCACCTGCCGGCAGTCGTCGCCGGAGCAGGGGCTCTCCGAGGGGACGGCGGGCTCCGACGGCGTCGGGGCCGGCGTCCCGGTCGCCGCGCACTCCTCCCGGGCCTCCTCGGGCTCGGCCGGAGCCGCCCCGGGGTCCGCGGTCGGGCAGGTGGGGGTGGGCGTCGGCGTGGGGGTCGGCGTCGGGCCCGGCTGCGGGGGCGGGTCCGGAACCGTGCGCCTGGTCTGCGCGGGGACGGGCGGCTGCGTCGTGGTGGGCCTGGCGTTGGCGGGCGGGATGCGCTCGTCCTTCGACGGCAGCGGCCGGGAGGTGCCCGACAGATCGGTGGAGGCGGGCGGGGCGGGCTTGACGTCTCCGGCGGAGGCGATCTGCGCCACCTGCTCGCGCAGGCCGGGGACGAACATGACGACGGAGGCCGCGACGAGCACGGCTCCGGCGGCGGAGGCTCCGGCACGCCACCAGAACAGCCGCCGGAGCCCGCGCCGCTCGATGCGGGCGCGGATGACCTCCAGTCCGTCCGGGGAGGGAACGACCGAGTCCGCCTCCGCGCTGAGGACACGGCGGAGCAGCTCGCCGTACTCGTCGGGGGAGTCGGTCATGACAGTTGCTCCAGAATGTTCCGTAGGGCGGCCATGCCGCGAGCCGTGTGGCTCTTGACCGCGCCTTTGCTGATGCCCATCGCGTCGGCGATCTGCGCCTCGGACAGGTCTCCGTAGTAGCGCAGGACGAGCGCCTCCCGCTGGCGCGCGGGCAGCCCCCGCAGCGCCTCGATGACGGCGGACCGCTCAAGCTCGCCGATCGCGCCGTTCTCGGCGCTCGGCGCGTCGGGCAGCCCCTTGGGGGCGTACTTCTCGACGACCGCCCGGTGCCGGAGCACCGAACGTGATCGGTTGACGACCGACTGACGCAGGTAGGCCAGTGCCTTGTCGGGATCGCGCAGTCTGCGCCAGGCGCCGTGGATGGCGACGAACGCGTCCTGCACGACCTCCTCCGCGGTTGCCATGTCGCGGACGAGCAACACCGCGAGACGCACAAGAGACCGGTAGTGCGCGCTGTAGAGCGCGGTAACGGCCATGTCGGCATCCCACCCGGCGGGCACCGCCCCGAGCGACCTGTCGGCCACGAGGGTCTCGGTGGTCACATCAGTGGGACGCTCGGCCTTCCCAGGGGGTTTACGCTCTCGTGGTTCATTAGGGGGCATGACCCTGTCGTGTCCTCGCCAGGCGGCCTCGGGGGCGGCTCGCAGATGTCTTCCGTCGCAAGTTTCGCACACCCGATCCGTTCCGGCGGATCTTTCCCCGCCGACCGGGATCGCGCGCCCGTCCCCGGCGCGCGTGCGGATCACCCGGCCGTGCGCGGGATAAGGTTCCCCCATGGTGAGTGAAGCCGACTGCCTGTTCTGCGGGATCGTCGCCGGGAGGATCCCGGCGGAGGTCGTCCACGAGACGGAGCGCACGCTGGCCTTCCGGGACATAAATCCCCAGGCGCCGACGCACGTCCTGGTGATCCCCAAGGAGCACTACCCGACCGCGGCGGCGCTGGCCGCCGCCGACCACGGACTGGCCGACGACGTGATCGAGGCCGCGCACGCGGTCGCCGAGCGGGAGGGCGTCGCCGACTCGGGCTACCGGCTGGTCTTCAACACCGGCCCGGGCGCGGGCCAGACCGTCTTCCACGTGCACGGGCACGTGCTGGGCGGACGCGACCTGACCTGGCCGCCCGGGTGAGGGCGGGACGAAACGGGCAGGCGTGATCGCCGTGTCGGCGGATACGATGACGTGAGGAAGCGCCCCGCGGGGCGCCGCCGCACATCCGCCGTCGATGTCTGGAGGCGAACAGGCCGCTAGGCCCGCCCATGTCCGAGCCAAACGATTCCAGCAGAACATCACCTCCGCGTTCCAAGGGCCCGAGCCGGGTCCAGGCGAAGGTGGTGATTCCGGACGATCATTCGATGCTCAGCCTGCTGGGCTCAAGCGACGAGCTGCTGCGGGTCATCGAAGGCGCCTTCCGCGCCGATATCCACGTCCGGGGCAACGAGATCACCATCACCGGCAGCCCCGAGGAGAGCAGCGTCGTGGTGCGCCTCTTCGAGGAGCTGACCGAACTGGTCAGCGGGGGCGCCGAGCTGACGGCGGACGCGGTGGAGCGCAGCATCGCCATGCTGCGGATGACCTCCGACCGGCCGGCCGAGGTGCTCTCCCTCGACATCATCTCCTCACGGGGCCGGACCATCCGGCCGAAGACCGTCAACCAGAAGCGCTACGTCGACGCGATCGACAAGCACACGATCGTCTTCGGCATCGGACCGGCCGGCACCGGCAAGACCTACCTCGCGATGGCCAAGGCCGTGCGGGCCCTGCAGGAGAAGAAGGTCAACCGGATCATCCTCACCCGCCCGGCCGTCGAGGCGGGCGAGCGGCTGGGCTTCCTGCCCGGCACGCTCTACGAGAAGATCGATCCCTACCTGCGCCCGCTCTACGACGCGCTGCACGACATGATCGACCCGGACTCGATCCCCCGGCTGATGGCCGCGGGCACGATCGAGGTCGCCCCGCTGGCCTACATGCGCGGCCGCACGCTCAACGACGCCTTCATCATCCTGGACGAGGCGCAGAACACCTCGCCGGAGCAGATGAAGATGTTCCTGACCCGGCTGGGCTTCAACTCGAAGATCGTCGTGACCGGTGACGTGACGCAGGTCGACCTGCCCGGCGGCACGCAGAGCGGCCTGCGGGTGGTGCAGGAGATCCTCGACGGCATCTCCGACATCCACTTCTCCAGGCTGACCAGCTCCGACGTGGTCCGGCACAAGCTGGTCAGCGACATCGTGGACGCCTACGGGCGCTATGACGAGGCCCTGCGGCGGAGCGCGCCGCAGGCGATCAAGGGCGGGGCCGGCAAGCGCCCCCGGGAAAGACAGTGAACGTGACAGAGCGGAGTGAAAGGGCTCGTGCGGGCTCCGCGCCGCTGGGCGAGGAGATCGTGGTCGCATGAGCATCGAGGTCAACAACGAGTCCGGCGTCGAAGTCGACGAAGGGCTGCTCGTCGCGCTGGCCGGGCACGTGCTGGAGAAGATGGGCGTCAACCCGCTCGCGGAGCTGTCCATCCTGGTCGTCGACGAGGCCGCCATGTCCGACCTGCACGAGCGGTGGATGGGCGAGCCCGGCCCGACCGACGTGCTGGCCTTCCCGATGGACGAGCTGCGTCCGGGCGGAGGGACCGGGGCGCGGCAGGAGGGGGACGCCCCGGCGGACCCGGCCCTCCTCGGCGACGTGGTGCTCTGCCCGCAGGTCGCCGCCAAGCAGGGGGCCGAGGCCGGGCACGGCACCGAGGCGGAGCTGGAGCTGCTGTGCACGCACGGCATCCTCCACCTGCTCGGCTACGACCACGCCGAGCCCGAGGAGCACAAGGAGATGTTCGGGCTCCAGGGCGAGCTCCTCGAGTCGTGGCGGGAGGTGCGCCCCCAGCGGTGAGTCTCGCCAACGGGTGGTTGCCGCTGGCCGTCGTCCTCGTCGTGGCCGGCGGCCTGATCGCCAGCGCGGAGACCGCGCTGACCCGCATCTCACGGGTGCGCGCGGAGGAGTTCGTCCGCGAGGAGCGCCGGGGCGCGCAGCGCCTGCAGGCGATCGTCGCGGACCCGCCGCGCTACCTCAACCTGCTCCTCCTGCTCCGGCTGACCTGCGAGCTGGTCGCCACGGTGATCGCCACCCTGCTCTTCGTCGACCTGCTCGGCGACCAGGGCTGGGCCTACGCGGCCGCGGCCGCGGTCATGGTGGTGATCAGCTACGTGATCGTCGGGGTCTCCCCGCGCACGCTGGGCCGCCAGCACGCCGAGCCGATCGCCCTGGCGAGCGCCCCGGTCGTGTACGGCCTCACGCGGATCTTCGGCCCGCTCCCCACGCTGCTCATCCTGCTCGGCAACGCGGTGACGCCCGGCAAGGGCTTCCGGGAGGGGCCGTTCACCTCCGAGGCCGAGTTGCGCGACCTGGTGGACCTGGCCGAGCAGCGCAGGGTCATCGAGCCGGACGAGCGCGAGATGATCCACTCGGTCTTCGAGCTCGGCGACACCCTCGTGCGCGAGGTCATGGTGCCGCGCACGGACATGGTGTTCATCGAGCGGGGCAAGACGCTGAACCAGGCCCTGTCGCTCGCGCTGCGCAGCGGCTTCTCCCGCATCCCGGTGGTCGGCGAGAACGAGGACGACGTCATCGGCATCCTCTACCTGAAGGACATCGTCCGCCGGCTGCAGGACACCGGCGACGCCGGTCGCGCCGAGGCGGTCGAGTCGGTCATGCGCCCGGCCAGCTACGTGCCGGAGAGCAAGCCGATCGACCAGCTCCTGCGGGAGATGCAGGCCCGCCAGATCCACCAGGCCATCGTCATCGACGAGTACGGCGGGACGGCCGGCCTGGTCACGATCGAGGACGTGCTCGAGGAGATCGTCGGCGAGATCACCGACGAGTACGACCAGGAGACCCCGCCCGTGGAGCCGCTGCAGGACGGCTCCGTCCGGGTGACGGCCCGGCTCCCGGTGGGAGACCTGGCGGAGCTGTTCGACGTCGAGCTCGACGTCGAGGACGTGGAGACGGTCGGCGGCCTGCTGGCGCACGCCCTGGGCCGCGTGCCGATCGCGGGCTCCGAGGCCGTGGTGGAGGGGCTCCGCCTGACGGCGGAGAGCCTCGCCGGGCGGCGCAACCGGATCGGCACGGTCCTCGTCCGGCGGCTGGAGGAGTCCGGCCGGGACGAGGTCCCCGCCTCCTCCGAGCGCGACTGAGCCCGCCAGGCCCTCCCCGACCGTCCCTTCCCGGCGGTTCCTCCCCGCGCGGCTTTCAAGCCCGGCGCAAGCACGCTGCAAGCGCCCCGGGCGACCCTCGTGGTGCGGCACCCGTGGCGGGGAGCCGGAGAGAAGGCCCGAGCGCCCGGAGGGGTTCAGGCGCGGCGGGCGGACTCTCGGGGAGACAGGGCGTGCACGGCGCCCGGCTCGGAGGCGCTCTCTCCCGCGTTACGCGGGAGAGTGCGCCTCTAGGTCTTTCCTGGTGGTTGTCGTTTTCGCCGCCGGGGAAGGAAGCCGGTCGGCGGGGGCGCTCACTCCCCGCGTACGACATTCGGGGGAGGCCATGGGACGGGGGATTCGGGCCGCCGCCGTGATCGCCGCCTGCGCGCTCCTGGCCGGGACCACGGCGGGATGCGGCACCGAGGCGGCGCCCGGAGGGAAGGCACGGCAGGACGCACGGGCGGGAGCCGGGGGCGGCACGGGGGCCGCGGCCCGTCCGGCGGCCGCACGGCCGGCGGGGGTGCTCCGTCAGGCCGAGGACCTGCCGGAGGGGTTCTCCGCCCGCCCGCGCGCCGCCTGGAGGCCTCCGGTCCGCCCGGCCGACGCCGACTGCCGCCGCGTGCTGGACGCCGTGGCGGGCGCGTCCGCGGCACGGGCCCGGGGAGCGGAGCCGGGCGCGTCCCCGGAGCGGGGGCGGGCGGAGGGGCGGGTCCGGGCCGACGCGGGGGCCCGGACCGACGGGCGCGGGCCCGCGGCGCGGGGCCGGGCCGTCCGGGAGGCGGTGACCTATTCCGGGTACGGGCTGGGCGAGCTGGCGGGGGTCGGCCTGGAGGCGCATCCGGGCGAGGGCGCGCGGCGCCGTTTCACCGCGCTGGCCGCGGCGCTGGACCGCTGCCCGGTGGTGACCGGCCCGGCGACCGGCGCCGCCGCGGACCGGGACACCCTCCTGCGGGTCTCCCCCCTGGCGCTGGACCGGGTCGGGGACGACCTCCGGGCCCGGCGCCTGCACGGCAGGCTGAACGGCTACCCGTACGAGATGCACCTGGTCTTCGCCCGGTCGGGGCGGATCCTGATGTCGCTGGTGCACGCCGGGGTCGCGGAGGTCGACGCCGGGCGCACCCGGCGGCTCGCGGACTTCCTCGCCGGCCGGGCGGCCGCCCTGGCGGAGCGTGACCGGGAGGAGGCGTGACCTCGGGGAGGCGCGGCTCGGAGGGCCGGAGCGGGAATGCGACCGGGTGGGGCGTGACCTCGGGGAGGCCCGGCCGGGAGCGCGACCGGGCGGAGGCGTGACCGGCGTGCGGGCGACCGCGTTCGCGGGCGGCCGGGGAGGCTGAATACGCTTGTGCCGTGAGTGACGCGACCCTCGACCCCGAGGACAACAAGATCATCGTTCTGGCCCGCTCGGCCCGCGCCCGCAGCGGCGCCGCCGAGGGCGCGGCCGTGCGCGACGAGACCGGCCGGACCTATTCCTCGACCAACGTCGCCCTGCCCTCGCTGACCCTGTCCGCGCTCCAGGTCGCGGTGGCGATGGCGGTCTCCAGCGGGGCCCGGTCCCTGGAGGCCGCGGCGCTGGTCACCGCGGGCGACGGGCCGAGCGAGGCGGACGTGCAGGCGGTGCGCGACCTGGGCGGGCGGACCCTGCTCGTGGCCGACCCGGACGGGTCCCTGCGGCGCGGCTGAGGCGGCCGCGGGGCGCGGGGCGTCAGAGCCGCCCTGCGGATCGGGGACAATGGACGGTGTGAGTTCCTCAGCTGCTGATTTCCGCGCGGGTTTCGCCTGCTTCGTCGGCCGGCCCAACGTCGGCAAGTCCACGCTGATGAACGCGTTGGTCGGCACCAAGGTGGCGATCACCTCCTCCAAGCCGCAGACCACCCGGCGCGTCATCCGCGGCGTCGTGCACCGCGAGGACGCCCAGCTCATCATCGTGGACACGCCCGGGCTGCACCGGCCGCGCACGCTGCTCGGCGAGCGGCTGGACAGCCTGGTGCTGTCCACGCTCACCGAGGTGGACGTGATCGGCTTCTGCGTCCCCGCCAACGAGCCGGTCGGCAAGGGCGACCGGTTCATCGCGGAGAAGCTGGCGGCGGTGAAGAAGACCCCGGTGATCGCCGTGGTGACCAAGTGCGACCTGGCCACCCGCGAGCAGATCGCCGAGCAGCTGCTCGCGGTCTCCCGGCTCGCCGAGTTCGAGGAGATCGTCCCGGTCTCGGCGCAGTCGGGGGAGCAACTCGACGTGGTGACCGACCTGCTGACCGCCAGGCTCCCGCAGAGCCCTCCGCTCTACGAGGGCGGGCAGCTCACCGACGAGCCCGAGCAGGTCCTGGTCGGCGAGCTCATCCGGGAGGCCGCCCTGGAGGGGGTCAGGGACGAGCTGCCGCACTCCATCGCGGTCGTCGTCGACGAGATGCTGCCCCGGGAGGGCCGCGACGACCTGCTGGACATCTACGCTCACATGTTCGTCGAGCGCCCGTCCCAGAAGGCCATCGTCATCGGCCACAAGGGGTCGCGGCTGAAGGAGGTCGGCAGCCGGGCCAGGCAGCAGATCGAGGCGCTGCTCGGCACCCGGGTCTACCTGGACCTGCGGATCAGCGTCGCCAAGGACTGGCAGCGCGACCCCAAGCAGCTGCGCCGCCTCGGCTTCTACGACTGAGTCTCCGCCGGTTCCGCGCGGAACCGGCGGAGACTCAGTCGTGCCCGCCGACTCCGCGGGGACCTCCGCCGTGCCCGGCGGGTCCGCGGGGCCCCGCCGTCCGGCTCCCGCTACCGGCGGGCCCGGCGGCCCGTGGTCAGCGCGGCGAGTCCGAAGCCGGTCACCGCGAGCGCCGCCGCCAGGGCGACGAACCAGCCGTACTCGACGGTCGGCTCGACCCGGACCAGGTCGCCGACGGAGAACGAGGCGTTCCGCCCCCGCCCCTGCGGGTCGCTGAGGAAGACCAGCAGGACCGCCACCGTCACCGCCCCGGGCAGCGCCGCGAGGGCGGTGAAGGGTCGCTCGCCGCCCGCGACCCCGATGACCACCGCTGCGATCCCGGCGACCAGGGTGAGCACCCCCGACCAGTCGTCCACGCCCCGGACGCTCTCGCTCAGCGAGCCCAGGACGGCGATGTCCGCCCTGACCCCGGCCCAGGGCAGGAACGCGGCCACCACCAGCAGTGCGCCCGTGGCGACCACTCCGACCTGCGCGGTCCGGCCCGGGGCGGCGGAGGCGGCAGGAGGTGTGAGATCGGTCACCGGTCCAGGGTAGGTTCGCCGCCCCGCCGCCGACAGGCACATCGCCCACATCCCCGGGGCGGCCCTTGTCGCCCGGTGCGCAGTCGGCCGGGCGCGCGGAAGCCGGGCACGCGGGACTCGCCCGGCTCCAGGCGGCGGCGTGGACGAGCGGTCGCTCCTGCTCGTGTGGTGTGAGCCGCATTCCCGGACCATGGGAACCGGCGGTTCCCGCGGTGTCGCCCGCCGATGCCGGGCCCGTTTCCGGAGCGCTCCGGCCCGGGGAGGGGCCCGGGACCCGCGGTTTGATCACTTCTTGGTGACCGTTGGCGGCGGCACGCGCGCGGCGGCCGCCGGCTGACGTACTCTGCCCCGGAGATTCCCATGGAAACGGAGGGATCCGGACCCGGAGGGCGTGATGCGCATCAACTGGCGGAGATCATCGCGACCGGAGCCGGACGCCGGAGCGGGACGGCCCGACGGGCCGCCGTCCGGGGACGCCCCCGATCCGGCGTCCCCCGCCGAGCCGCCGCTTCCGCCCCACGGGATCGCCGGGCCGCCGGCCCCCGGCCGGCCCGACGGCCGGGTCCTGCGCCTGGCAGGCTGGCTGGCCGCCGTCGTGGCGGCGGTGCTCGTCGCGGGCTGGACGGTTCTGGAGACGGGCCCGCCCACGGAGGCGGAACTGCTGGAGCAGGCCGGCCTGAACGGCAGGCGGACCCTGCTGGTCGGGGTCAAGGACGACACCCCGGGCATCGCGGTCCGCAAGCCGGACGGCACCTGGGAGGGGTTCGACATCCAGATCGCCCTCATGATCGCCGCGGATCTCGGCTTCCGCGCGAGCGAGGTCGAGTTCCTGTCCATCGAGACCGAGGACCGGGCCCGGATGACGGCCAGGAACGCCGCGGGGCGGCACGTGAAGGTCGACCTCGTCGTGGCCTCGTTCAGCGTGACGCCGGCCCGCCGCGCCAACCGCGCGATCGGTTTCTCCGCCCCCTACCTGGAGACGCAGCAGTCGGTCATCACCCGCAAGGGGCACGCCGAGATCACCTCGCTGACGCAGCTGAGGGGCCGGAAGGTCTGCACCCTCGCCGCCTCGACCTCCGAGACCGAGATCGACCGGGCGGGGGCCGACGTGACCCGCAAGAACCGCATCAGCGACTGCGTGGCCGGGCTCAAGGCGAAGGAGTACGAGGCGGTCACGACCGACACCGCGATCCTCTCCGGGTTCGTGGCCGAGGAGCCCGACCTGCTGGAGCACCACGACATCGGCCTGGAGACCGCCGAGCAGTGGGCCGTCAACGCCGGCAGCAACGAGGCGCTGCGCACCCTCGTGAACCTCTCGCTGCACCGCTCCGCCACCGATCCGCAGGACACGCGCTGGGAGGAGGCCTACGAGCGGTTCATCTCCCCGATGCAGGCCCACAATCCCAAGGAGCAGGTCGCCGGGAGCACGCAGCCCGCCGTACCGGAGCCCGACGTGCGGCGCTGGCCGTGGGAGCGGGGGATCCCTCAGCGGAACGCCGGGTGAGCGGGACCGGGGCGGAGGCGTCCGGGGAGGGGCGCCCGCGCGGCCAGGCGCCCGAGGCGACCGGGCTCCCGTACGGCGGGGCGCCCGTGCCCGGGGAGGCGGCCGGGCTCCCGTACGGCCAGGCGCCCGTGACCGGGGGCGTGAAGGGGCGTCCGCGCGGCGGGGCGCCCGTGCCCGGGGGTGCGGGCGGGCGCCCGCCCGGGGGCGGCCAGCAGTGGGTGTTCGCGGTGCTGCCGGCCTTCCCGCTGGCGCTGCTCGTCGTGCGGCTGTGGTACGCCAGCCGGCAGGACACCCAGACGCTGCTCCTGCTGGTCCAGCACGTCAGCGCGCTGGGGCTGCTGACCGCGGTGCTGCTGACCACCCTGTGGGTGCTGCCCGCCTTCGTGCTGGTGGCCCGCGCCCTCGGCGTCCTCTACCGGGTGAGCACCGGGCGGTCGTCCTGGCTGTCGATGGCGGCCGACCGCATCCCCGACTGGATCGTGGTGCTCGCCGTCCTGACCGGCCTGGTGAGCTGGCAGCTCCGGTTCCTGCCCACGCTCGCCATGCTCTCGCTGGCGGTGCTGGGCCTGAGCATGCACGACCGCAGGCCCGGCCGCCGGGACCTGGTCCTGCTGCTCACGCTGGTGCTGCCCGCGGTGGTGGCTCTCGGGCTCTACGCCTGGCTCGCCCCGGCGATCGGCCAGGCGTTCGCCGAGGGGGACGTCGTCACCGCGGTGCTGCTGACCCTGCCGCCCGGGCTGTCCGTGCTGCTGACCGGTCCCGTCCCGGCCCGCGCCGCCGCCGCGTTGACCTCCGCGCTGGCCGTCTCGCTGCTGGTGGTGGCGCCGCTGTTCACCGCGGCCGTGGTGGTGCAGGCGCCGGTCCTGCCCCTGGTGGGGATGGAGATCTCCGACAGGGGCGCCGACCCGGAGATCGCCGGGAAGGTGCTGCTGGGCCACGTCATCACGGCCGACGACCGGTTCGCCACCTTCCTCGACCGCGACGGCACCGTGCGGTTCGTGCCCAACGGGGCGGTGGTCTCCCAGTTCCTCTGCCCGGACCTCGGGCAGATCCCGCGCAGCCGCGTGGCCCTGCACCGCTGGTACGTCGAGCACAGCGTGCTCGCCTGGTTCGCGCCCGACCCGCTGGAGAAGCCCAGCGACCCGCGCTGCCCGGGCCGCCCGGCCGGGCGGGGCGACCGGGACGGCTCCCGGGCCGCCCGCGGGTGACCTCCGCCTACTGGCGGTACTCCTCGACCTCGTCGACCGGGCGCGGCTCGGCGGAGTCGGGGTCCTCCCCGAACTCCCGGTGGGCCCGGCGCTGCCTGAGCAGGTCCCACGCCTGGTCGAGGGCCTCCTCGATCGAGCGGATCCGGTGGTTCTCCTCGTGGGAGGAGATCGAGCCGGACGCCAGCAACGCGCGCAGATCCCGCTCCTCGGCGATGAGCCGGTCGATGTGGGCGAGGATGTCAGAGTCCTTCATGGGTCCCCCCTGTCGGCGCTCCCTTTTCGGACTGTATCCGACCGGCCTCCCGTACCCGGCGGGCGGCCGGTCCCGCCTCCCTCGGGGGGACGGGCTCCGCCGCAGGCGGGAGGCGCTGTCCGGGGCGGTATGCGGGCGCGCGGGCGAGGACCGAGCGGGCGGCCGCGCGTCCCGCCGGGCCCGTCCGCGGAGGGAAGCGGGCGTCCCGGGATGTGAGACCGGCGCCCGGGCATCGAGAACGGTCTGATAACGTGCTATGCGTGCTGCGCGGGCTGCTTCTCCTTAGCCGCCGCGACGAGGGCCTGTAACAGGCCGGCTCCCTCGTCGCGGTGCGAGCCATGCGTGTCGGCCGCGACAGTCTTCGAGCCGAGGAGCACGAGCAGATGCATCCGCAGCAGCCCAGTCCCATGCCGTTCCAGCGCTACCGCCCTTATCAGCCGGTCCGGCTGACCGACCGCACGTGGCCGGACAAGGTCATCACGAAGGCGCCCCGCTGGTGCGCGGTGGACCTGCGCGACGGCAACCAGGCGCTGATCGACCCGATGGACCCGCACCGCAAGCTGAAGATGTTCGAGCTGCTGGTCCGGATGGGGTTCAAGGAGATCGAGGTCGGCTTCCCGGCCGCCTCGCAGACCGACTTCGACTTCGTCCGCCAGATCATCGAAGAGGGCCGGATCCCCGACGACGTCGTGATCCAGGTCCTGACCCAGGCCCGGCCCGAGCTGATCGAGCGGACCTTCGAGGCGATCCAGGGCGCGAAGTCCGCCATCGTGCACCTGTACAACTCGACCTCCACGCTGCAGCGCCGCGTCGTCTTCGGCCAGGACCGCGAGGGCATCACCGCCATCGCCGTCGAGGGCGCCAAGCTCTGCAAGAAGCTGGCCGACGCCTCCGACGTGGACGTCCGCTTCCAGTACTCGCCGGAGTCCTTCACCGGGACCGAGTTGGAGTACGCCGTGGAGGTCTGCGACGCGGTCAACGAGGTGTGGCAGCCGACCCCGGAGCGCAAGGTCATCATCAACCTGCCCGCCACGGTCGAGATGGCCACGCCGAACGTCTACGCCGACCAGATCGAGTGGATGCACCGCAACCTGGCCCACCGCGACTCGATCATCCTGTCCCTGCACCCGCACAACGACCGCGGCACGGCCGTGGCCGCCGCCGAGCTGGGCTACATGGCCGGCGCCGACCGCATCGAGGGCTGCCTGTTCGGCAACGGCGAGCGCACCGGCAACGTCTGCCTGGTGACGCTGGGCATGAACCTGTTCTCCCAGGGGATCGACCCGGAGATCGACCTGTCCGACATCGACGAGATCCGCCGGGTCGTCGAGTACTGCAACCAGCTGCCGGTCCACCCGCGCCACCCGTGGGGCGGCGAGCTGGTCTACACGGCCTTCTCCGGCTCCCACCAGGACGCCATCAAGAAGGGCTTCGAGCACCTGGAGCGCGACGCGGCCGCGGCGGGCGTGCCGGTGGACGAGTTCACCTGGGAGGTGCCGTACCTGCCGATCGACCCCAAGGACATCGGCCGCACCTACGAGGCCGTGATCCGGGTCAACAGCCAGTCCGGCAAGGGCGGCGTCGCCTACATCATGAAGGCCGACCACCACCTGGACCTGCCGCGCCGGCTGCAGATCGAGTTCTCCCGCGTCATCCAGGCCCGGACCGACGCCGAGGGCGGCGAGATCACCCCGGCCGCGATGTGGGAGGTCTTCGCCGACGAGTACCTGCCGAACCCGTCCAGCCCGTGGGGCCGGCTGGGCCTGCTGGCGCACCGCAACTCCTCCACCGGCGACGGCGAGGACGCCATCAGCGCCGACCTGCGCGTCGAGGGCGAGATCCGCGAGGTCACGGGTGTCGGCAACGGCCCCATCTCCGCCTTCTGCGACGCCCTGGCCGGGGTCGGCGTCCAGGTGCGCGTGCTGGACTACGCCGAGCACGCGATGAGCGCCGGCAGCGACGCCAAGGCCGCCTCCTACGTCGAGTGCCAGGTGGGCGACGAGGTGCTGTGGGGCGTCGGCATCGACGGCAACACCACCACCGCCGCGCTGAAGGCGATCATCTCCGCGGTCAACCGCGCCGCCCGCTGACGATCCCGGACCTCCCTCCCGGTTCCGTACGGCGGCCGCCCGTACGGCTCCCGCCCGGACCCGGCACGACCTGCCGGGTCCGGCCCGGTGGGCACCCGCCAGGCGCCGCCGCCCCGGCGTGTCCGCAGGACCCGCGTCCTGCGGCGACCGTGCCCCCGAGGGGCGGGCCGGTCAGACGGGCAGGCCCAGCAGGGCGGCGTGGCAGCGCATGGTGTGCTCGAAGGCCGGGGCGGGGTCGAGGATCACCTCGTTGAACTGGCCGAACAACTCGAAGCCGACCCAGCCGAACAGGCCGGTCCAGGCGACCAGGGCGCGCGCGACCACCTCGTCGGGGACGCCGGGCATGATCTCGCGCACCCGCGCCGCGTCCCGGCCGAACGGGGCGGGCACCGGCGGGCAGACGTCCGGCGGGTTCAGCGCCCCGGCGCGGTGCGCGTCGGACAGGATCCGGCCGTAGACGACGGTGTCGCGCACCGCGGCGGCCACGGTGTCCACCGGCGCCTTGTAGCCGGGCACCGGCGAGCCGTACAGCAGGGCGTACTCGTGCGGGTGCGCCAGCGCCCAGTCCCGTACGGCGCGGCAGACCGCCAGCCAGCGGCCCGTGTGGTCCTCTCGGGGGCAGGCCGCGTCGGCCGCCTCCACGGCCTCTCCGATCGCGTTGTAGCCGTCGATGATCAAGGCGGTGAGCAGGTCGTCCCGTGAGGGGAAGTAGCGGTAGATCGCCGAGGAGACCATGCCCATCTCCCTGGCCACCGCGCGCAGTGACAGTCCCGCCGCGCCCTCGACGGCCAGTTGCCTGCGGGCGATGTCGGTGATCTCGCGGGTCAGCTCGGCCCGGACCCGTTCCCGTGCTGTACGGCCTGCGTTCATACGACGACCGTATCAGAGCACCGGATAAAAGTGAGAGCACTGCTCTTGACGAATCGTGCTCCATGGAGAGAGCATTGCTCTCGTAACGGAACGCCAATCCATTCCCGTTCCCGGTGCCGCCGCGCGGCTCGTCCGGGACCGCTGAGAGGGAGATCGACATGGGGAAGCACGTCGTCGTCGGAGCGGGCCAGGTCGGCTCCCACGTCGCCCGGCTGCTGGCCGGGCAGGGCCACGAGGTCGTCCTGGTCAGCCGGTCCGGCTCCGGCCCGCAGGCGCCGGGGATCCGCAAGGAGGCCGCCGACGCGGCCGACCGGGAGCGGCTGGCCCGCCTGGCGGCCGGGGCCGAGACGGTCTACAACTGCGTCAACCCGCCCTACCACCGCTGGGCGGAGGCATGGCCCCCGCTGGCGGCGTCGATGCTGGCCGCCGCGGAGGCCGCCGGTGCGGGCTACGTCATCCTCGGCAACCTCTACGTCTACGCCGCCCCCGACCGGCCCATGAAGGAGAGCGACCCGCTGACCCCGCCCAGCGCCAAGGGCGCCGTCCGGGCCCGCGTGTGGCGGGACGCGCTGGCCGCGCACGAGGCGGGGCGGGTCCGGGTGACCGAGGTGCGCGGCTCCGACTTCTTCGGCCCCGGTTGCCGGGACCAGTCGCACCTGGGCGACAGGTTCGTCCCGCGGCTGCTGGCAGGCAAGCCCGTCCGCCACGTCGGCGACCCCGACCAGCCGCACAGCTGGACCTACGTGCCGGACGTGGCCCGGGCCCTGGTGGCCGCCGGGACCGGCGAGCGCTCGTGGGGGCGGGCATGGCACGTGCCCACGGGCCCGGCGACGACCTACCGCGCCGTGGCCGAGCGGCTGTGCGCGCTGGCGGGCGCGCCGGCCCCGGCGGTCAAGACCATGCCCCACTGGCTGCTGCGCGCCGCGGGCGCCTTCTCGCCCATGATCGGCGAACTGGAGGAGCTGCGCTACCAGTTCGTCCGGCCGTTCGTGGTCGACTCCACCGACTCCCAGGAGGTCTTCGGCCTGGCGCCGACCCCGCTGGACGAGGCGCTGACCGCCACGATCGCCTGGTGGCGCGAGCGCCTGGCCGCCGCGGCCTGAGCCGTGCGGTCCGCGTCGGCTCGCGCCGGCTCGCGCCGCGCGAAACCGCGGCTCACCGGACCCCGGCGACCGGAGGCGGGACGCGGACCGGCCCGCCGGGACGCGGGAAGGCGCCCGGCGGGCCGGGAGGACGGGCCGTCAGGGGTACAGGCCCCGCAGGCGGTGGGCCTCGGCGACGCGGCCGACGCCGATGAGGTGGGCCGCCTGGCGCAGGGTGACGCCCTGCGCGGCGGCCGTCTCCGCGACGGCGTCGTAGGACTGCTCCATGAGGTCGCGCAGCTTCATCTCGACCTCGGCCGCGCTCCAGGAATGGGCCTGCAGGTTCTGCACCCACTCCAGGTAGGAGACGATCACCCCGCCCGCGTTGGCCAGGATGTCCGGGACCACGGTGATCCCGGCGTCGGCCAGGATCCGGTCGGCCTCGGGCGTGGTGGGGCCGTTGGCGCCCTCCACGATCAGCCGGGCCCGGATCCGGGAGGCGTTCTCCTCGGTGATCACACCCTCCAGCGCCGCGGGGACGAGGACGTCGACGTCCAGTTCCAGCAGCTCGGCGTGGGTCAGCGTGTCGGCGCGGCGGTAGCCGCGCACCCCGCCGCTCTCGGCCACCCAGGCCCGCAGGTCGTCGACGTCGAGTCCGGAGGCGTCCACCACCGCGCCCGTGACGTCGGAGACCGCCACCACGCGGCAGCCCGCGTCGGCCAGGTAGCGGGCGGCCAGCGCGCCGACCTTGCCGAAGCCCTGGACCGCGACGGTGCGGCCCTCGGGCGAGCCGGCCATGGCCTTCAGCGCGGCGATCTGGACGCCGCGCGAGGTCGCGCCGGCCCGGCCCAGGGAGCCGCCGAGCGTCATCGGCTTGCCGGTCACCACGCCGGGCACGGAGTAGCCCGCGTTCACCGAGTAGGTGTCCATGATCCAGGCCATGGTCTGCTCGTCGGTGCCGACGTCGGGAGCGGGGATGTCCCGCTCCGGGCCGATGATCGGCAGGATCTCGTTGACGTAGCGGCGGGTGACCCGCTCCAGCTCGCGCGTGGTCAGCGAGGCCGGGTCCACGGCGACGCCGCCCTTGGCGCCGCCGTACGGGATGCCGACCAGCGCGCACTTCCAGGTCATCCACATGGCCAGCGCGGTGACCTCGTGGATGTCGGTCGACGGGTGGAAGCGGATGCCGCCCTTGGCGGGCCCGCGGGTGATGTTGTGCTGGACCCGGAAGCCCTGCACGACGTCCATCCGGCCGTCCTCGCGGCGCACGGGCACCGCCACGGTGAGCGAACGGCGGGGCGTGGCGAGCATGGTGCGCAGACCGTCGTCCAGGCCGAGCCGGTCGGCCGCCTGGTCGAGCTGGAAGAGCGCGGAGTCGAGGGCCTGGCGGCCCGGGGTGATCAGGGATGTGGTTGCCGGCGTCGTTGACGGCACCGTGATCGACATGAAGGGAGTCCTCCATACGGCGGACGGAGCGCCGTTGCTCCGCCCGGTGTGATTGGTCGGGATCAGCGTAACCACGGAGCGTCACCATCGGGGGACGGCCGTGTTGCGTTCTCGTGGCCGGTCCGTGTGACGACCCTCACGTGTCCGCCGATCCGCTGTTACCGATCAAACCGCTTGGGCAGTGGGAGGGGAACACGCCGATATGGCAGGCTTCTTGTCATAGATCCGCCATTGTGTAGTGGCTGAGGGGGACGGGACGTGCCGGAACTTGTGGTCGGGCCGCTGCTGCGCTATGTGGACGAGACCCGCGCCTCCCTCTGGGTGGAGACCAGCGAGCCCTGCGAGGTGACGGTCGAGGCCGGACCGGCGCGGGGGAGCGCGCGGACGTTCACCGTGCACGGCCATCACTACGCCCTCGTGGACGTGGCGGGCGGCGGCGCCTACGAGGTCCGCCTCGACGGCGAGCGCGTCTGGCCGATCCCGGGCTGGCCGCCCAGCCGCATCCGGCTGCTCGGGCCCGCCGGGCCCCGGCGGGTGATGTTCGGCTCCTGCCGGACCAGTGTGCCGCACGACGCGCTGCACACGATCTCGCACGGGGTGGACGTGCTGCGCTCGTACGGCATGAGCCTGAAGGAGACGGCCGAGGAGGACTGGCCCGACCTGCTGCTCCTCCTCGGAGACCAGGTCTACGCCGACGAGCCGTCCGCGGAGATGCTGGAGTTCATCGCCGCCCGCCGCGACAGCGAGCCGAAGAAGGAGATCGCCGACTTCGAGGAGTACGCCGAGCTGTACCGGGTCGCCTGGACCGAGCCGGAGATCCGCTGGCTGCTCTCCACCGTGCCCAGTGCGATGATCTTCGACGACCACGACCTGCGCGACGACTGGAACACCTCGGCGGACTGGCGGGCGAAGATGGCCGAGGTGGAGTGGTGGCCGCGCCGGGTGGTCGCGGGGCTGGGCGCCTACTGGGTCTACCAGCACCTGGGCAACCTGTCGCCGGCCGAGCGCGAGGCCGACGGCCTGCTCGCCAAGCTGTGCGCCGCGGAGGGGGACGGGGCGCAGATCCTCGACGCGTTCGCCGAGCACGCCGACGCCGTCCCCTCCGACAGCAGGTGGAGCTACGCCCGCGACCTGGGCTCCACCCGGCTGATCATGCTCGACACCCGCTGCGCCCGCCGGCTCACTCCCGGCGACCGGCGCATGATCGACCCGGTCGAGTGGGAGTGGCTCACCGAGCAGCTGGAGCGGGGCGGCGCCGAGCGCTTCGTGATCGGATCGTCGGTCCCGTTCCTGCTCCCGGCGGGCATCCACCACGTGCAGACGTGGAACGAGGTCCTGGCCCAGGGAGCGTGGGGCAAGGGGGTCGCCCGGCTGTCCGAGCTGCTGCGCCAGGGCATCGACCTGGAGCACTGGTCGGCCTTCCGGCGCTCCTTCGAGGACCTGGCCCGGCTGCTGGTCGCGACGGGCAAGCCGGTGATCATCCTCTCCGGCGACGTGCACTACTCCTACGCGGCGAAGGTCCGGCGGCACCCGATCCACCAGCTCGTCTGCTCACCGATCCGCAACCCGCTCAGCCGCACGCTCCGCCTGGCCAACATCGTCGCCCAGTTCGGCGTCGCGACCCTGGTCGGCGGCGGGCTCGCCCGGCTGGCGCGGGTGCCCCGGCCCCCGATCCGGTGGCGGATCACCGACGGGCCGTGGTTCTCCAACGCCGTCGCCACGCTCACCCTGGACGAGACGCCTTCGGCCCGCTGGGACACCGCCACCGCGGCCGGCGGCCTCACCGAGATGGCCGAGATGCGGCTCACGGCCTGAGGCCGCCGGCGCCCCTCCGGAGGGGCGCCAGCGGCCGGGCCGGGAGACGGGATCAGCGGGCGAGGTCCTCCAGCGCGCCGGCCAGCTGGTCGACGGCCCACAGCAGGTCCTCTTCGGAGATGACGATCGGCGGGGCGAGCCGGATGGTGGAGCCGTGGGTGTCCTTGGCGAGCACACCCCGGCGCATCAGCGCCTCGGAGAGCTCCCGGCCGGTGCCGAGGGACGGGTCGATGTCCACGCCCGCCCACAGGCCCCGCCCGCGTACGGCCACCACGCCGCGGCCGACCAGGCCGGTCAGCCGCCCGTGCAGCAGGGCGCCCAGCTCCCTGGCCCGCGCCTGGTACTCCCCGGTGCCCAGGAGCTCGATGACCGCGCGGGCCACCGCGCAGGCGAGCGGGTTGCCGCCGAAGGTCGAGCCGTGCTGGCCCGGCCTGATCACGCCGAGGACGTCGGTGTCGGCCGCGATGGCCGAGACCGGGACGACGCCGCCGCCCAGGGCCTTGCCGAGCACGTAGATGTCGGGGACGACGCCCTCGTGGTCGCAGGCGAAGGTGTCGCCGGTGCGGCCGAGCCCGGACTGGATCTCGTCGGCGATCATCAGCACGTTGTTCTCGGTGCACAGCTGGCGGACCTGCGTGAGGTAGCCGTCCGGCGGCACGAGCACGCCCGCCTCGCCCTGGATGGGCTCCAGCAGCACCGCGACGGTGTTCTCGTCGACGGCCTCGCGGATCGCCTCCACCGAGCCGTACTTCACGATCTTGAAGCCGGGCGTGTAGGGGCCGTAGCCCTCGTGGGCGTCGGGGTCGGTGGAGAAGCTGACGATCGTCGTGGTGCGGCCGTGGAAGTTGTCCTCCATGACGATGATGTTCGCCTGGCCGGGGGCGACGCCCTTGACCTCGTAGCCCCACTTGCGGGCCGTCTTGATGGCGGTCTCCACGGCCTCGGCGCCGGTGTTCATCGGCAGGACCATCTCCTTGCCGGTGAGATCGCCCAGACCGGAGACGAAGGCGGCGAACTGGTCGTGGAAGAAGGCGCGGCTGGTCAGGGTGAGCCTGCCGAGCTGCTCCCGGGCGGCCTCGATGATCTTCGGGTTGCCGTGGCCGAAGTTCAGCGACGAGTAGCCGGACAGGCAGTCCAGGAACCGCCGCCCCTCGACGTCGGTGACCCAGGCGCCCTGCGCCTCGCGGATCACCACGGGGAGCGGGTGGTAGTTGTGCGCGCTGCGGCGCTCGCTGAGCTCGATGAGCTCGGCCGTGCTGGTCATGCGTGTGTCACCGTCTTCCGTGGTTCGCAACCTTGCCGTCCCGCGTTCATCCCCGGATCTCCAGCGTGCAGCACTTCGGGCCGCCGCCGGCCTTGCGCAGCTCGGACATGTCGACGGGGACGACCTCGAAGCCCTCACGTTCGAGCGTGCGCCGCAGCCCGGTCGCCTCGGCGTTGACCACCACGTGGGTGCCGTCGCTGACCGCGTTGAGGCCCAGTACGACCGCGTCGTCCTCGTCTGCGATGAGGGCGTGGGGGAAGAGGCGGCGCAGTACCTCCTGGCTCCCCGGAGAGAAGGCTCCTGGGAAGTATGCAACGTTATGTCCGTTTAGCGGGAAGAGTGCGGTGTCCAGGTGGTAGAAACGGGGGTCCACCAGCCGCAGCGTCACGACCGGGCGGCCGAGGAACTCCTGCGCCTCCGAGTGCGCGGCCAGATCGGTGCGGAAGCCGGTCCCGGCCAGGATGACGTGGTCGAGGGTGAGGAAGTCGCCCTCGCCCTCGTTGGTGAAGGCCGGCTCGTGCACCCGGTCGAACCCGTTGCGGACGAACCACTCCAGGTAGGCCGGGCCCTCGGCCGCCCGCTCGGCGTGCTTGAAGCGCGCGCCGTACACCCGGCCCTCCACGACCAGCGCGCCGTTGGCGGCGAAGACCATGTCCGGCAGCCCCTCCACCGGCTCGATCAGGCTGACCCGGTGACCGAGGCCCTCGTAGGCGCTCCTGAGCTCCTCCCACTGCCGGATCGCCTTCTCGCGGTCGGCCCCCGCCGCGGGATCCATCCACGGGTTGATCGCGTACTCGACCGTGAAGTGCTCGGGCCGGCACATGAGGAAGTGCTTCGTCGTTCTCCGCCCGTCCGCCGCCGGCCGCGGCGCGGTGGCGGTGGACGGGACGGCGGCGGACGGGCGGCTCTCCCGTCCCGGGATCCCGGTGGTCATGCTGCTCGCTGTGATGGCGCACCCCCTGTGGAGGACGTCGGATCGTGGACGGCAACAGACTAGGAACGGCGTTCGCGCAGGCCAAGGTGGTTGTCATGCGCACCGGCGCGGTTTTCTTGCGTCCTTCAGGCCAGGAAGGGGGATCCGTTGCGCGTGCTCCCCGCGGGGGCGTCGACCAGCCGGGAGAGCACGATGGAGCTCTTGGTCCGCACCACGAACGGCTCGGCGGCGATGCGCTCGATCACCCGCTCCACGTGGCGCACGTCGGTCGCCCGGATGTGCAGCAGCGCGTCGGCCTCACCGGTGATCGTGCACGCCGAGACCACCTCGGGATGCCGGGCCACCGCCACCCCGATCTCCGCCGGGGAGGTCTTGCCCGCGCAGAACAGCTCGACGTACGCCTCGGTGGTCCAGCCGAGCGCCGCGGGCTCCACCCGCGCGGTGAAGCCCGTGATCGCCCCGGTCTCGCGCAGCCGGTCCACCCGCCGTTTCACCGCCGAGGCCGACAGGCCCACCCGCTGCCCGATCTCCGCGTAGGTGGCGCGGGCGTCCTCGACGAGCGCCCCGATGATGTCGCGATCCAGCCGGTCCAACTCCACGCTGCTTTGTAACACAGCACCGGGGCGGACGCGTCCGCGGCCCGGCGCCGCCGCGCGGGGCCGGCCCGCGCGGCCGCAGGGGCGTCCCCGCCCGTACGGCGGGCCTGCCGGCCTGTACGGCGGGCTCTCCCGGTCGGGTGCCCCGCGTCCGCCGCCCCGGCCCGCGGACACGGCGGAGGGCCGCGGAGACGGCGGAGGGCCGCGGAGACGGCGGAGGGCCGCGGCGCGGTGCCGCGGCCCTTCGCGGACGTCCTCCCGCACGGCGGGAGCCGGCGGGAACCGGGGGAGGAACCGGAGGAGAGGGGACCGGATCAGGTCGGCTCGGCCTCGCCGGTCGCCTGCTCCAGGGCCTCCTCCGGGGAGGTCTCCAGGTCGTCGCTCTCCTGGGCCTTCGCCGCCGACGCCTTGTCCAGCCGGACCCAGCTCGTCACGCTCTCCACGGCGAACATCACGCCCAGGTAGACGGTGAGCGCGGCCAGCACCCAGGTCAGCGCGCCCAGCGCGGCGCCCGCCCCGATCAGCAGGAGCCGGATCTCCCAGCCCAGGCCCGCCCGGAACACCCAGTCGGGCGGCCAGATGCCCTGGCGCGTCCGGTAGACCGTGTCGTAGGTGTGGTAGCCGACCACGTACAGCAGCACGAACAGCAGCCACTTGGGCGCGTTCGCGGCCAGGCCGACCAGGATGACGACCAGGAACTCGGTGCCCCGGATCAGCGGCGGCACCATCCAGTCGAACTTGCCCAGGTGGTCGCGGGCCGCGGTGGGCAGCACCAGCACGACCATGACGAGGGCCGGGACGAGCAGGAACGGACCGGAGGACGGCAGCCCGGTGGCCCCCAGGGCGATGACGGCCAGCAGCGCGACCAGGGCGGCCGGCACCGGGGGCAGGCCCGGGCCGACGGCGCGGCGGAGCGCGGTGACGAGCGGGCCGTCGTCGCGGTAGGCGAGCAGGCGCGCGGTCTGGACGCGCAGGCGCTCCTCGTAGGGGTCCGGAGCGGGGGTGGCCTGCGGCTGGGTGATCATGCGAGCGACCTCAACAGACGTCCGGTGAGCGAGTAGGCGGCCCCGACGGAGCCCCAGATGATCAGTGCGAGGAAGGTGACCCGGGCGTCGAAGAGGGCGCCGGTGATCGCGATGACGGCGAAGCGCTCGCCGATCGGGAACACGACCATCTTGCGGGCCCAGTACACGGCCCGGTACTTGCCGGCCTTGCTCCACATCTTCAGCAGGCTGCGGATCCCGTTCTTGCGGGCGGCCTTGCGCTCCTCCAGCGCCGCGCGCAGCGGCGTGTCGGGGACGACCGAGAGCGGGATGGACGGCAGCGGCGACGGGGGCTTGCGCCGGTTGGCCGCGCCGAAGGAGAAGTCCAGCAGGTGCCGGATGGACTGCAGGGCGAGCGCGACCAGCGCCAGCGTCCACACGTCGCCGATCCCGGAGACGGCCGCGCCGACCGCGAGCCCGGCGAAGACCACGTACTCCTTGAACCGGTCGAAGGTGGCGTCCAGCCAGGCGCCGAGCACGCCGAACTTGCGGGCGTACCGGGCGAGCTGGCCGTCCACGCAGTCGAACACGAACGCGAAGTAGATCAGGATGCCGCCGGCCACCATCCCGAGGCGCTCACCGGTGGCGAAGCACGCCGCGGACGCCACGCCCAGGGCGATCGAGATCAGCGTGACCTGGTTGGGCGTGAGCCCGCGCCGGGCCGCCCAGCGGGCGATGAAGCGCGAGTAGGTGCTGACGAAGAACGTGGTGAAGAAGCCGTCGGCGCCCTTGACCGCGTTGTTCAGCCGGGCCCGGTCCTCGTTGAAGGCGGCCATTTCCGCCGGGAACTGCTCCGCCTCGGCAGGCGTGGCGACCCGGCGGTAGAACAGGTCGCGGCGGCCGCGGATGCCGACCGAGACGCCGCGCCGTACCAGGCCCAGCACCAGCAGCTGGACCAGGTCGTCCTCCGGGCCGAACAGGTGGGCCATGCCGGCCAGCTCGCGGGCCGCCTCGGCCAGCGTCGGCGCGTGCTTGACGTGCACGTGCAGCGGGCCGAGCAGGACGGCGTTGGGCCGGGTCACCGCGTGGTAGGCCGAGCCCACGGAGATCACGCGCGACTTCGCGGCGCGCACGCGGACCGGGAGGCCCTCGAGCGTCCGGTCGCCGATCTCCGGCTCGGCCTCCTCGATCGGGACGTTCGGGACGATGGCGTCGCCGTTCTCGTCCTCCTCCCGGGGCTCCTTGGTGATCAGTGCGAGCGCGCCGCGCTTCGACTTGGTGATCTGGTAGAGGAGCTCGTCGTGGACCAGCGAGTTGGCCGGGAGGATGAGCAGGTTCTCCGTGGCCTGCTCGGCCGCCTCGGCCACGGCGCGCAGGTCGCCGGCCAGGTCGGAGGTCTCGACGAGCGTGCCCGGGAGACCCCGGTAGGCCGTGGCGTCGCCGGCGCGGGCGATCGTCACCGGCGCGGGGTCGAGCGAGGCGAGCTGGCCGTGCAGCTTGCCGATCACCGTGGGGGAGCCGGGAAGCGCGGGCAGCGTCAGCGCGGCGGGCGGCGTCGACTGGCCGGGGGCGGCATCGGGGCCGGGCGGTGAGCCCAGCAGGACCACGCGGGGCATGGCACCCTTTCGTGCGGGGGTGAGGTGGAACCGGGTCGAACATGGCGGGAAAGTTCGCCAGGGGCCAAAGTTTAGTGAGTTCCCAGTGAACAACATGCACTCGTGACCCATCCGTGCCGAGTGATCGTTGCGGAAGGCTTGCCGGGCGGGCCGTCCCCTTAGACTGGACAAGTGAGTCTGTACCGTGACGAGGGCGTCGTGCTACGCACCCACAAGCTGGGGGAGGCCGACCGGATCATCACGGTGCTCACCAAGCGGACCGGCAAGATCAGAGGCGTGGCCAAGGGCGTGCGGCGGACCACGTCGCGCTTCGGCGCCCGGCTGGAGCCGTTCACCCACGTGGACCTCCAGCTGCACACCGGCCGCTCGCTGGACGTGATCACCCAGGTGGAGACCATCCGCCCGTACGGCGAGGCGCTCATCTCCGACTACCCGCGCTACACGGCGGGCAGCGCGATGCTCGAGACGGCCGACCGGCTGATCATGGGGGAGAAGGAGCCCGCGCTCCGGCAGTTCCTGCTGCTCGTCGGGGGGCTGAGGGCGCTGTCGGCCGCCGAGCACGAGGCCCGGCTGGTGCTCGACGCCTACTTCCTGCGCTCGCTGGCCGTGGCCGGCTACGCGCCCGCGCTGACCGCGTGCGCCCGGTGCGAGGGCGCCGCCGTGCGGGCCTTCGCGATCGTGGCGGGCGGCGCGGTGTGCGGCAACTGCCGCCCGGCCGGCGCCGCCGTGCCCGCGGGGGAGACCCTGGCCCTGATGAGCGCCCTGCTGCGGGGCGACTGGCCCGCGGCCGACGCCTCCGAGCCCCGGCACCGCGCCGAGTGCAGCGGCCTGGTCGCCGCTTATCTGCAGTGGCACCTGGAACACGGCATACGCTCTCTGCGACACGTAGAAAGGGAGCCCGTAACGTGAACCTCCGTCCCCCAGCCCCCCACCCCTCCGGCGCCGTGCCCCCGCCGATCCCGCGCGACCTGGTGCCCCGGCACGTCGCGATCGTGATGGACGGCAACGGCCGGTGGGCCAAGCAGCGCGGCCTGCCGCGCACCGAGGGGCACAAGGCGGGCGAGGCCTCGCTCTTCGACGTGATCGAGGGCGCGCTCGAACTGGGCATCCCCTACCTGTCGGCCTACGCCTTCTCCACCGAGAACTGGAAGCGCTCACCCGACGAGGTCCGCTTCCTGATGGGGTTCAACCGCGACGTCATCCGCCGCCGCCGCGACGAGCTGCACGCGATGGGCGTGCGGGTGCGCTGGGCCGGCCGCCCCGGGCGGCTGTGGAAGAGCGTGATCTCCGAGCTGCAGGACGCCGAGGAGATGACCCGCGACAACTCCACGCTGACCCTGCAGTTCTGCGTCAACTACGGCGGGCGCGCGGAGATCGTGGACGCCGCGCTCAAACTGGCCGGGGACATCGCCGCCGGACGGGTCAAGCCGGGCCGGGTGAAGGAGGAGACCTTCGCCCGCTACCTGGACGAGCCGGATATCCCGGACGTGGACCTGTTCGTGCGCTCCTCCGGCGAGCAGCGCACCTCCAACTTCCTGCTCTGGCAGTCGGCCTACGCCGAGATGGTCTTCCTCAACCGGCTCTGGCCCGACTTCGACCGCCGCGACCTGTGGGAGGCGTGCGAGATCTACGCCAAGCGGGACCGCCGGTACGGCGGGGCCGTGCCCAACGAGGTCGCCTAACGCGTCCGCGGCTCCGGGCGGGGCCGCACTCCCCGCGGGACGGGGCCGTGTGGTCGCCGGGCGGGAGGCCGGGGAAGGCCCGCCGCACGCGCGCCCGGTGCGGCCTCAGGCGCGGCGGCGGGCCCGGTAGGCGGCCACGTGCATGCGGTTGCCGCAGGTGCGGCTGTCGCAGTAGACCCGCGAGCGGTTGCGGGACTCGTCGACGAAGACGCGCTCGCAGTCGGGGGCCGAGCAGGTGCGCAGGCGCTCCCACTCGCCCTCGACCAGCAGGTGGGCCAGGGCCACGCCGAGGTCGGCCGCCAGGTGCTCGCCCAGCGAGGCGCCCGGCGCGAAGTAGTGGACGTGCAGGGCGTGGCCGTCGTGCTCGGTCAGCCGCGGGGTGATGCGGGTCTCGCTCAGCAGCGTGTTGAGCCGGATGACGGCGGTGGCCTGGTCGGGGGCGGTGAAGACCTTGTGGAAGGCGTCGCGGAGGGCGCGCACCTGGGCCAGGTCGGCGGCGCCGAGCCCGCGGACGCCGCTGATCTGCCAGCGGTCCACGAACTCCGCGAGTTTCTCCAGGTCGTCCAGCCGGTCCTCGCCCCCGGTGGCGGGTGAGGTGTTGACCAGGTCGACGGCGGTGGCGAGCGAGTGCACCATGTCGTGTCCGAATGGCATGTCGACTCCTGTGGGTGCGGTTCGGCGTGGTCGCGCGTACGGCGGCTCGCCGTTTGCGGAAGCGTATCCCCCCGGCGCCTTCCCGCACCCGTCCGTCACCGCGCTCCGCCGTATCGGTATCGCCTCGATCGGGGGAGCGCCGGCGGGAGAGCGGTCGCCGTGTCCGCCGGCCCGCCGCGGGGCGCCCCTGAGCGCTCCGCCCGGTCAGGCCGGCGCGGAGGACGAGCAGGACGAGCAGGTGCCGAAGACCTCGACGGTGTGCGTGACGTCGGTGAACCCGTGTTCGGCGCCGACCGCCTCGGCCCAGCGCTCCACCGCCGGGCCGGCCACCTCGACGGTGTGCCCGCAGCGGCGGCAGACCAGGTGGTGGTGGTGGTCGCCGCTGGCGCACGCCCGGTAGACCGACTCGCCGTCGTCGGTGCGCAGGACGTCGACCTGGCCCTTGTCGGCGAGCGCCTGCAGCGCCCGGTAGACCGTGGTCAGCCCGATCTTGGCGCCTTCCGCGCGCATCTCGGCGTAGACGTCCTGCGCGCTGCGGAAGCCCTCGCTCTGCCGGAGGATCTCGTGGACGGCATCGCGTCTGTTGCTCATGGGCGGGACTCCTGTGGTCGGCTTCGGCGTACGAATCTACCGAGCCCGAGGGCCAGGACGAACCCTCCCAGCGCGACGAGCACGATCAGGGCGCCCGGCGGCGCCTCGACGTAGAAGGAGGTGGTCAGCCCGCCCACCGTGGCGACCACGCCGAAGAGCACGGCCAGCAGCATCGTGCTGCGGAACCCCCGGGTGAGCTGCTGGCCGGTCGCCACCGGGACCACCATCAGGGCGCTCACCAGCAGCAACCCCACCACCCGCATGGCGATGACCACGGTCAGCGCGGCGACCACGGCGATCAGCAGGCTGAGGAACCGGACCGGCAGGCCCGCGGCCCTGGCGACCTCCTCGTCCTGGCAGAGGACGAAGAGCTCCCGGCCGAAGACCGCCAGGACGCCGAGCACGGCCACCGCGAGCCCGCCGATCACCCACACGTCCTGCAGCGTGACGGTGCTGATCGAGCCGAACAGGTAGGACGTGAGGGTGGCGTTGCTGCCGCCGGGGGCCAGCGAGATGAGCAGCACGCCGCCGGCGATGCCGCCGTAGAACAGCAGGGCCAGCGCCACGTCGCCGCTGGTCCTGCCGCGTGCGCGGACCAGCTCGATGGCCACGGCGCCGAGCACCGCGACCAGCACCGCGGTCAGCACGGGGGCGGTGCCGGTGAGGAAGCCGAGCGCCACGCCGGTCAGCGCGACGTGCCCGATGCCGTCGCCCAGCAGGGCCAGGCGGCGCTGCACGATGAAGGTGCCCACGGCCGGGGCGGTCAGGCCGATGAGCAGCGCCGCGATCAGGGCGCGCTGCATGAAGCCGAACTGGAGGAGCTCGATCACCGCTCCGCCTCCCGGCGGGCGGGGCCGGGGCGCCGGCCCGCCGTGCGGCGGGTCGCGGCGTGGTCGGCCGCCGTACGGTCGGTCACGGTGCGGGTCTCCATTCCAGAGGGCTCGCGGGCTCTTCCGCGGCGTGCGGGTGCACGTGGTCGTGGCCGGGCAGCGCGTGCGTGCCGACCGCGTGCGGCGGCGGCCCGTCGTGGCAGACGCAGCCGTCGCGGATGACCACCGCCCGGGTGACCAGCGGCTCCAGCGGGCCCAGCTCGTGCGCGACCAGCACGACCGTCCTGCCCTCCGCCACGAGGCGGGCGAGGGTGTCGGCCAGCATCTGCTGGCTGGCCGCGTCCACTCCGGCCGTGGGCTCGTCCATGACGAAGGTGTCGGGCTCGCCGGCCAGGGCGCGGGCGATCAGCACCCGCTGCTGCTGCCCTCCCGACAGCGCCTGCACCGGATCGCCGGCCCGGTCGGCCAGGCCCACCGCCTCCAGCGCCCGGGCGGTCGCGGCGGCGTCGGCCGCGCTGGTCGGCCGGAGCCGGCGCTGCCGGGCGATCCGGCCGGAGGCGACGACCTCGCGGATCGTGGACGGCACGCCGCCGCCCACCGAGAGCCGCTGGGGCACGTAGCCGATCCGCCACCAGTCGCGGAAGCGGGCCGGTGGCGTGCCGTACAGGAGGGTGGAGCCCCCGGAGAGGGGGACCAGGCCGAGCAGGGCGCGCACGAGGGTGGACTTGCCCGACCCGTTGGCGCCGAGGACGGCCACCACCTCGCCGGAGCGGACGGTCAGATCGATCCCGCGCAGCACCGGGCGGTGGTCCAGGCTGACCTGGCCACCGCGCATGGTGAACGCCTCTTCCATCTCAGTCACCTGGTGCCTTCACGGGGTGCGGTTACGTGCAGCGGAGCGCCGCCTGGAGCGTCGTGAGGTTGCGCCGCATGGCGGAGAGGTAGTCGCCCTGCTCGGGCCGGCTCTCGATCGGGTCGAGGACCGCCGTCGTGGCGCCGATCTCCTGGGCGAGGACCTCGGCGACCTTCGGGCTGACAAGGGTCTCCGTGAAAATGGTAGTCACTTTTTCCCGTTTGGCGACTTCGGCCACCTCGGCCAGGCGCGCGGGGGAGGGCTCGGCCTCCGGATCGACGCTGATGCCGACCTGCGTGAGCTTGTAGCGGTCGGCGAGGTAGCCGAAGGCCTCGTGGCTGGTGACGATGGAGCGGGCCGAGCAGCCCGCCAGGCCCTCGGCCAGTTCGCCGTCGAGGGCGGTGAGGTCGGCGGCGGTCTTGGCGGCGCGCTCCCGGTAACCCGCGGCGCGGGCCGGGTCGGCGGCGGCCAGCCGCTCGCCCAGTGCGGTCGCGACGGCGGCGAAGCGGCTCGGGTCGAGCCAGATGTGCGGGTCGTAGGAGACGTCGTGCGCGTGCTCCTCCTCGTGCCCCTCGTCCTCGTGCCCCTCGTCCTCGTGCCCCTCCCCGGCGTGCTCCTCGCCCTCGTGGGCCTCCTCCGCGGCGATGGTCGCGACCGCCGTGGCCGCGTCGAAGCCGCGGTCCGCCGCGTGCTGCTCGACCGCCTCGTCGACGGCGGGCTGCACGCCCTTGATGTAGGCCACCAGCGAGGTCTGCTCCAGCCCGGCCACCTGCGCGGGCGTCAGCTCCAGGTCGTGCGGCTCGACACCGGGCTCCGTCAGGGCGGTGACGGTGACGTCGGACCCGCCCACCCGCTCGGCCAGCCACTCCAGGGGGTACAGGGCGGCGGTGACCTCGGTACGGCCGTCCGCCGCGCCGACCGAGTCGGCGCTTCCGGAGCCGCAGGCGGCGGTGGCGGCGGCGAGGGCGGTGACCCCGGCGAGCACGCCGGCCACCCGCATGCGGATACGTTGGGAGGAGTCGGACATCATGTCCGACAGTATGCGTGTAAATGAAAACGGTTGTCAAAACCGGGTCGGGTATGCCGGCTGCCGGTGCCCGGTGGCCGTCATCGAGGTGACGAGCGTGCGCGTCGCGGCGCTGGGCGAGGTGGACATCGCCCAAGTGGCGGACGAGGGAGAAGGCCACACGACGGTCGCGCAGCGGCGTGCGGCCCATGAGGAGTTCTGGCACGGCCGGGAGATGCGCTCGGCTCCGGGCGACGCCGCCTTCACCGTGGACGACACCACCCCGGTGGTGCTGGAACGCTTCCGCGTCGTCGCCGATCTCCGTACGGCGTGACGCCACGTGCCGGCCGGGACGGGGTCCGCGGAGCGCGTCACCCCGTGACGGGTCGACCTCGCCTGATGCGGCGCTAGAAGGCGCCGAAGCGGTCGGCGACCAGCAGGAGCAGGAAGGTGAGCAGGGCGACCCGGAGGATGCGGCCCCCGGCGCGCAGGGACGGCCACGACATGTAGGCCAGCCAGCCGACGAACGCCACCACCGGGAGCACGGCCAGACCGCCCCAGAACGACGGCACCGCGAAGCCCGCCAGGAGGAGGACCACCAGGAGCACCGGGAGGATCCAGCGCGGCAGCTGGAACAGGAACACCAGGGGGGCGGCGCTGAGCCGCTCGACCTTCTGCCGCACCCCCGTGGCGCCGGGGGTGAAGAACCGCTCGCCGGGCGGGAGCGGGCGGCGGGGGGCGGCCCGCCCCGGGCCCGGCCCGCGGCCGGGTGCGGGGCGCCGGGCGAGGGGGTGCGCGGGACGCGCGGAGCCGGGACGGTCGGAACTGCTCTTGTCGGCCACGGCCAGAGCCTAACGCCGCGGCCTCCGGCGCGGCACGTCCCGGCGCCCCGCGCCGCCCCTGCCCGCCCCTGCCCGTCTGTGCCCGTCCGCGGCCGTCCGCGGCCGGGCGGGCCGCGCCCCGCGACCCGGCGGGTCGTGCGGCACGGCCTTGTGGCCCGGAGCGCGCCGTACGTAGACTCGGCCGCGGCGGGCTCCCCCGCCGAACCTCCTCCCGGGCGCCCACGCCGCCCGTGCTCCACGGAGGCAAAGGGGACGTACGCGCCTCGGGAGTCCGCAGGTCTCGTGCACCGACCGACGTCGCGGCGGGCCGACCGGCGGGCGTGGGCCGCAGGCGGCCGGATGCCGCGAGCGGAGCCACCATGACCAGCAAGAAGCAGCTCAAGATCCGGATCCGGGCGCGCATGGCGAAGACCGGTGAGAGCTACACCGCCGCCCGCCGGCACGTCGTCGACCGGCCCGAGGCCCGCACCGACGGCGGCTGGACCTTCCGCGGCGGACGCCACCCGGGCAGCGCGGCCATCGCCGCGGTGCTCGCCGCCCGGGGCGTCGTGATCGGCGAGCCGCTGGTCTTCCTCGCCGGGGGCGGCATCGGGGCCGGATACATCCTGTGGGAGTTCAAGCACGACGACAGCCGGCACCTGGTGCTCGGCTTCCGCAACCAGTGGCAGTACCACGACCGCTGGATGGCCAAGACCCTCGACCGGCTGGGCGTCGGCTTCACCGCGCACACGACCTCGGGAGCCAAGGGCGCGGCCGCGCGGCTCGCGCGGGAGCTGGACGCGGGGCGGCCCTGCATCGTGCTGCCCGACCGCTACCGCGTCGGCTACTGGGGTCTGCCGGCCACCCTGGACGGGCACGGCGGGCACCCGGTGGTCGTCTACCGGCGGGACGGCGGGGACGTGCTCGTCGACGACCGGGGAGCGGCGCCGATCAGGGTGCCGCAGGCGCGCATGGACGCCGCGCGGGCCCGCGTGCCGTCCTACAGGAACGTCATGCACGTCCTGGAACCCGCCGGGATCGGCGCGGACCGGCTGGCCTCGGCCGCCCTGGAGGGGCTGCGCGACGCCGCCGAGCACCTGGGCGCGGCCTCGGAGTCGTTCTCGCTGCCGGCCTGGCGGAAGTGGTCGCGCATGCTGGTGGACCGGCGGAACGCCAAGGGCTGGCCGAAGGTCTTCGCCGACGGGCGCGGGCTCGCGGGGGCGCTGCTGTCGATGTGGGAGGCGGTGGAGCCGGTCGGCATGGACGGCGGCAACCTCCGCGACCTGTTCGCCGACGCGCTGGAGGAGGCCGGCGCGCTGCTGGACCTCCCCCTCGCCGGCCTCGCCGGGGAGTTCCGCCGCATCCACGGCCTCTGGCACGGGCTGGCCGAGGCGGCCCTCCCGCTGGAGGTGCAGGAGTTCGCCCGCATGCGCGCGCTCACCGCGCAGATCCGCGAGTCCCTCCTGGCGGAGGGCGTCGCGGCCGGCGACGCGACGGACAGCGCGGCGGGCGGCGCGGCCCCCGAGGACGGGAGCGGTACGGCGGGCGGCGCGCCGCAGGACGCGGCGGACGCGCCGGCCGGAGCCGCGGAGTTGCGGGAGCTGCGGGCCGCGGTGGACCGGGCCTCGCCGGTCCAGGACCAGGAGGCGCTCTTCGCGGAGCTGGGCGGGCGCCTCGCCGAGATCCACCGGGCGGAGACGGAGGCGGTGGCCGCGCTGCGGGACCTGCTCCGGCGGTGAGGGCGCCCGCCCCGCACGGGGATCCGCGGGCATCGGCGCGGGTCCCCGTGCGGACCCGCGCCGGGCCTCTGGCATGCTGGGCGGATGCTCGCTCTCATCCGCTACTCGGTGCCGTCGGCGCGGACCGAGGAGTTCCTGGCCCAGGCGCACGACATCATCGACACGCTGGCGGCGCAGCCGGGCTACGTGCGCGGCCGCCTGACGCGGTCGGTGGACGAGCCGGAGCTGTGGGCGCTGGTCAGCGAGTGGGAGGGGGCGGGGTTCTACCGCCGGGCCCTCGGCGCGGCGCGGATGGCGATGTATCCGCTGATGACCCTGATGCTCAACGAGCCGAGCGCCTTCGAGGACGTCGAACGGGTCTGATCGGGTAAAGAAGATGTAGAGAGGGCAAGACGGGCGGGATGGGTTATGCGGGCACCCGACCCGTCCGGGCTCCTCTAAGCTTGTCTCCACGAATCCGTCGCCGACCTCAGGCCGGATGGAGATTCTCCCTTGTGACTCCTCCGCTCCCTGAGAGGAAGCGGCTTCTCGCCTCCCGCGAGGCGAGGTGGGCGACGGCCGGGCCCTGACCGTTTGAAACGCAAGAACCATAACAGGGAAGCGATTCCCCTGCCGGGTGAACCCGGCAGTTCCCTCGCTAGGAGAATGATGGCACGCCGTACGGACATCATGGACACCATCGTCAGCCTCTCGAAGCGACGTGGGCTCGTCTACCCCTCCAGCGAGATCTACGGAGGCCTGCGCGCGTCGTGGGACTACGGCCCGCTGGGCGTCGAGCTGAAGAACAACGTCAAGCGGCAGTGGTGGACGTACATGGTCCAGGGGCGCGAGGACGTCGTCGGCCTCGACTCGTGCGTCATCCTCGCCCCCGAGGTGTGGAGGGCCAGCGGCCACGTCGACACCTTCACCGACCCGCTGACCGAGTGCCAGTCGTGCCACAAGCGCTTCCGCGCCGACCACCTCGAGGAGGCGTTCCTCGAAAAGCACGGCAGGCAGCCCGCGGGCCTGTCCGACATCACCTGCCCCAACTGCGGCAACAAGGGCGCCTTCACCGAGCCCCGGCAGTTCAGCGGCCTGCTGAAGACCTTCCTCGGCCCGGTCGAGGACGAGTCCGGCCTGGCCTACCTGCGGCCGGAGACCGCGCAGGGCATCTTCATCAACTACCTCAACGTGCAGCAGTCGGCGCGCCGGAAGATCCCGTTCGGCATCGGCCAGATCGGCAAGTCGTTCCGGAACGAGATCACCCCGGGCAACTTCATCTTCCGCACCCGCGAGTTCGAGCAGATGGAGATGGAGTTCTTCGTCAAGCCCGGCAGCGACGAGGAGTGGCACCAGTACTGGATCGACGAGCGCTTCCGCTGGTACGTCGACCTGGGCATCAACAAGGACAACCTCCGGCTCTACGAGCACCCGCAGGAGAAGCTGTCCCACTACTCCAAGCGCACCGTCGACATCGAGTACCGCTTCAACTTCACCGGCAGCGAGTGGGGCGAGCTGGAGGGCGTCGCCAACCGCACGGACTTCGACCTGTCCTCGCACGGCAAGGCATCCGGCACCGACCTGAGCTTCTTCGAGCAGGACACGGGCGAGCGCTACGTGCCCTACGTCATCGAGCCCGCGGCCGGTGTCGACCGCGCCACGCTGACCTTCCTCATCGACGCCTACACCGAGGACGAGGCGCCCAACGCCAAGGGCGTCATGGAGAAGCGCACGGTCCTGCGCCTCGACCACCGGCTCGCGCCGGTCAAGGTCGCGGTGCTGCCGCTGTCGCGCAACGCCGACCTGTCGCCGAAGGCCAAGGACCTGGCCGCCCAGCTGCGCCGGCGCTGGAACGTGGAGTTCGACGACGCCGGCGCCATCGGCCGCCGCTACCGCCGCCAGGACGAGATCGGCACGCCGTTCTGCGTCACCGTCGACTTCGACACCCTGGAGGACCAGGCGGTGACCATCCGCGAGCGCGACTCGATGGCCCAGGAGCGCGTCTCCCTCGACCAGGTCGAGTCCTACCTCCGCAGGCACCTCAACGACTGATCCGCCCCGTGCGGCGTACGGCTCCCGCCCGCGCGGCGGGAGCCGTACTTTTTCCTCCGGCAGGAGGGGACCGGGCCCTTCACGGACGGCGTCCGCCGCCGCGGGCGGGCCCGCGCCGTGACGCGCCGCCCCGGCTCATGGCCTGGGGAGCGCCGCGCCCTGCCGGTCCGATTGACCTTCGTCCGGTTCGGGCGGGATCCTCCTGGTCGGCACTGCCGTGCCCCCCTCCCGCCGTTCCGACAAGGAGCTGACGATGTTCGTCGACCTGCCGCTGGACCAGTTGCGCGCCTATCTGCCCGAGCGGCCGGAGCCCGCCGGCTTCGACGCGTTCTGGGACCGTACGCTCACCGAGGCCCGCAAGCACGACCTCGGCGCGGTGTTCGCCCCGCACGAGAGCGGCCTGGCGATCGCCGACGTCTACGACGTGACCTACGCCGGGTACGGCGGGCACCCGATCAAGGGGTGGCTGCTGGTGCCGCGCGGAGCCGGGGGGCCGGTGCCGTGCGTGGTGGAGTACGTCGGCTACGGCGGCGGGCGCGGCCTGCCGATCGACTGGCTGCTGTGGCCGTCGTTCGGCAGGGCGGTGTTCGTGATGGACTCGCGCGGCCAGGGCGCCGGGGGCTGGCGGCGGGGCGACACCGCCGACCCGGAGCCGGGCACCGGCCCCCAGACGCCCGGTGTGATGACCAAGGGCGTCCACGACCCGGACGACTACTACTACCGGCGGCTCTACACCGACGCCGTGCGGGCGGTGGAGGCGGCCAGGTCCCACCCGGCGGTGGACGCCGGCCGGGTCGCCGTGGCGGGCACGAGCCAGGGCGGCGGCATGGCCCTGGCGGTCTCGGCGCTGGTGCCGGACCTGTCCTGCGCGCTGATCAACGTGCCGTTCATGTGCCACATCCGGCACGCCGCGCAGATCACCGACGAGAACCCCTACGCCGAGCTGGCCGCCTACTGCCGGGCCTTCAAGGACCGGGTGGAGGAGGTCTTCACGACGCTGTCGTACTTCGACGGGCTCAACTTCGCGGCCCGCGCCGCCATCCCGGCGCTGTTCTCCGTGGCCCTGCGCGACGGCGTCACCCCGCCCTCGACGGTCTTCGCCGCCCACAACCACTACGCGGGGCCGAAGGAGATCAGGGTGTACCCGTTCAACGGGCACGAGGGCGGCGAGTCCGCCCACGCCATGGAGCAGGCGGCGTTCCTGCGGGCGGTCCTCGGCGCCTGAGGCGCCGGTCCGGGGCCGGGCGCCGTACGGGAGGCCGGATCCCGGGTGCCCGGCCGGGTCCGGTGAACGCGGGTGAACGGCGGTGAACGACCCGGAATTGGTTTACACCAATTGGTGTATACCAATTCTTGGGGTGACCGATATCACGTGGAAAATATCGCCGATTTTAATTGGATTAGACCGGCACGAGGGCTTTGAGCTGCATTAATAACCTTCATGGGGAAGGGTGGCGTTTCATCCGCTTCTTCATCGGTAGAGTCCCGACTAAGGCGGAAGCGCACGTCATTTGAAGCCGTAGAAGGAGCAGCCGTGCCCAAGTACGTTTACGACTTCACCGAGGGCAACAAGGATCTGAAGGATCTGCTCGGCGGTAAGGGGGCCAATCTGGCCGAGATGACCAATCTCGGTCTGCCCGTTCCCCCCGGCTTCACCATCACCACGGAGGCGTGCCGCCGTTTCCTGGCCGACGGCAGGCTCCCCGACGGCCTGGAGGACGAGATCGCCCGGCACCTGGCCGCGCTGGAGGAGAAGATGGGCCGCCGGCTGGGCCAGGCCGACGACCCCCTGCTGGTCAGCGTGCGCTCCGGTGCCAAGTTCTCCATGCCCGGCATGATGGAGACCGTCCTCAACATCGGCCTCAACGACGAGTCGGTCCGCGGCCTGGCCAAGCAGGCCGGCGGGAACGAGCGCTTCGCCTGGGACTCCTACCGCCGCCTCATCCAGATGTTCGGCAAGACCGTGCAGGGCATCGACGGCGAGCTGTTCGACGAGGCACTGGAGGAGCTCAAGAACGGCCGCAGCGACCTCGACCTGGAGACCGAGGACCTGCAGCGCCTCGTCGAGACCTACAAGGGCATCGTCCGCCAGCAGACCGGCGCGGACTTCCCCGCCGACCCGCACCGGCAGATGCTCATGGCCGTCACGGCCGTCTTCGAGTCCTGGAACGCCCCGCGCGCCGTCCTGTACCGCCGCCAGGAGCGCATCCCGGCCGACCTGGGCACCGCCGTCAACGTCTGCACGATGGTCTTCGGCAACTGCGGCATGGACTCCGGCACCGGCGTGGCCTTCACCCGCGACCCCGGCAGCGGCCAGCAGGGCGTCTACGGCGACTACCTGCAGAACGCGCAGGGGGAGGACGTGGTGGCCGGCATCCGCAACACCATGCCCCTGCAGGAGCTGGAGCGCATCGACAAGCGCTCCTACGACGAGCTCCTGCAGATCATGGAGAAGCTGGAGAACCACTACCGCGACCTGTGCGACATCGAGTTCACCATCGAGGGCGGCAAGCTCTGGATGCTCCAGACCCGGGTGGGCAAGCGCACCGCGGCCGCCGCGTTCCGCATCGCCGTCCAGCTGGTGGACCAGGGGCTGATCGACCTCGACGAGGCGGTCACCCGCGTCACCGGCGACCAGCTCGCCCAGCTGATGTTCCCCCGCTTCGACGGCGGGGCCGCGAAGAAGAAGATCGCCAAGGGCATGAACGCCTCGCCGGGCGCGGCGGTCGGCAGGGCCGTCTTCTCCGCCGAGCGGGCCGTCGAGCTCGCCGCGCAGGGCGAGGCCGTCATCCTGGTCCGCCGGGAGACCAACCCCGACGACCTCGCCGGCATGATCGCCGCGCGCGGCATCCTCACCTCGCGCGGCGGCAAGACCTCGCACGCCGCCGTGGTCGCCCGCGGCATGGGCAAGACCTGCGTGTGCGGCGCGGAGGAGCTGGAGGTCTCCACCAAGGAGCGCCGCTTCACCGCCCCCGGCGGCGTCGTGGTCTCCGAGGGCGACGTCATCTCCATCGACGGCTCCAGCGGAGAGGTCTTCCTCGGCGAGGTGCCGGTGGTCGCCTCCCCGGTCGTGGAGTACTTCGAAGGCGCCCCCGTCGGCGGCGACGAGCTGGTCGCGGCCGTGGACCGCATCATGACCCACGCCGACGCCACGCGCCGCCTGGCCGTACGGGCCAACGCCGACAACGCCGAGGACGCCGCCCGCGCCCGCCGGTTCGGCGCGCAGGGCATCGGGCTGTGCCGTACCGAGCACATGTTCCTCGGCGACCGCAGGCAGCTGGTCGAGGACCTGGTCCTGGCCGCGGACGACGCCGAGCGCGAGCGGGCGCTGGCCGCGCTGGAGCCGCTGCAGCGGGCGGACTTCACGGAGATCTTCACGGCCATGGACGGCCTGCCGGTGACCGTCCGCCTGATCGACCCGCCGCTCCACGAGTTCCTGCCCGACTACACCGAGCTCTCGGTCAAGGTCGCCCTCGCCGGCGACCGGGCCGGGGACAAGGACCGCCGGCTGCTGGCCGCGGTCAAGCGCCTGCACGAGCAGAACCCGATGCTGGGCCTGCGCGGCGTACGGCTCGGCCTGGTCATCCCCGGCCTGTTCGCCATGCAGGTCCGGGCCATCGCCGCGGCGGCCAAGGCGGTGCCCGGCACCCGGGCCGAGATCATGATCCCGCTCGTCGGCGCCGTCCAGGAACTGGAGTGCGTCCGCGAGGAGGCCGTGCGGATCCTGGAGGAGACCGGCGTCGAGGCGATGGTCGGCACGATGATCGAGGTGCCGCGCGCGGCGCTGACCGCCGGCCAGATCGCCGAGGCCGCCGAGTTCTTCTCCTTCGGCACCAACGACCTGACCCAGATGACCTGGGGCTTCTCCCGCGACGACGTCGAGGCGGCGTTCTTCTCCCGCTACCTCGATCTGGGCGTCTTCGGCGTCTCCCCGTTCGAGACCCTGGACCGCGACGGCGTCGGCCGCCTCGTGCGGATCGCCGCCGAGGAGGGCCGCAGGACGCGCCCCGGCCTCAAGCTCGGCATCTGCGGTGAGCACGGCGGCGACCCCGACTCGATCCACTTCTGCCACCAGGTGGGCCTGGACTACGTGTCCTGCTCGCCGTTCCGCGTCCCGGTCGCCCGGCTGGAGGCCGCCCGCGCGGCGCTGGCCGGCGGGGGCTCCGACACCCGCTGACGGGCCGGCGGGTCTCCTCCGCCGCCCGCCGCCCGCCGCCCGTCGGCCATCGGCGCGACCGTGGCCGTGACCGCGACCATGGCGGCGGCCCGCGCGCCCGCACGGGGAACCGGCCGCGGCCCGGGCCTCCCGCACCGGGAGGCCCGGGCCGCGGACGCGCCCGGCGCCGCCGGGTCCCCCGCGGTCCCGCGAGTGTTTACCGACGGTTCGGCATGGGCCTGCCCTATCGCGGATAAAATCACTGCACTCATGCAGCACTACGACCAGCACGACCAGGACAGATGGGTGCCGGAACCCCCCGGCAACCCCGAGAGAGGGCCGTTCGCCCGGGACCGGGCACGGGTGCTGCACAGCGCCGGGCTGCGGCGGCTCGCCGCCAAGACCCAGGTCGTCGGACCGGGGGAGACCCTCGGCCACGGCCAGCACATCCCCCGCACCCGGCTGACCCACTCGCTGGAGTGCGCGCAGATCGGCCGCGAGATGGGCGAGGCGCTCGGCCGCGACCCCGACCTCGTGGAGACCGCCTGCCTGGCCCACGACCTCGGCCACCCGCCCTTCGGGCACAACGGCGAGACCGCGCTCAACGAGATCGCCGCCCCCTGCGGCGGGTTCGAGGGCAACGCGCAGAGCCTGCGCCTGCTCACCCGGCTGGAGGCCAAGGTCCTCACCGAGGACGGCCGCAGCGCCGGGCTGAACCTCACCCGCGCCTCCCTCGACGCGGCCTGCAAGTACCCCTGGCCCCGCGACGGCGCCCCGCCCCCCGCCGCCGACGGGCGGCGGCCGTACGGCGCCTACGACGACGACCTGCCGGTCTTCGAGTGGATCCGCCGGGGCGCCCCCGACGGCCGGGCGAGCTTCGAGGCGCAGATCATGGACTGGGCCGACGACGTCGCCTACTCGGTGCACGACCTGGAGGACACCCTGCAGTCCGGGGAGGTGACCCTGGCGGCGCTGCGCGACTCCGCCGAGCGCCGCGACGTGTGCGCGACCACCCGGGTGTGGTACGCCCCCGACAGCGACCCCGCCGAGCTGGAGGAGGCCTTCGCGCGGCTGGTCGCCCTGCCGCTGTGGCCCCGCCACCTCGACGCCTCCCTCACCGGCCTCGCCGCCCTCAAGGCCCTCACCAGCGCGCTCATCGGCCGCCTCTGCAAGGCCGCCGAGGCCGCCACCCGGGAGGCGTACGGCCCGGCGCCCGGACGCTACGGGGCGGAGCTGGTCGTCCCCCGGGACATCCGGCTGGAGTGCGCGGTGCTCAAGGGCGTCACCGCCCACTACGTGATCACCCGCGAGGACCACAGCGCCAACCGCGCCAGGCAGCGGGAGCTCATCCACGACCTGGCCCGCCTGATCGCGGACGGCGCCCCGGACTCCCTGGAGCCCGCGCTCCGCGCCTCGTTCGTCAGAGCCGCCGACGACGCCGGCCGGCTCCGCGTGGTCGTCGACCAGATCGCGTCGCTGACCGACACCTCGGCGGTCACCTGGCACCGGCGCCTGAGCGGGCGCTGAGGCGGTCACCCGGCACCGGTCCCCCGCCGGGCCTCCGCCCGCCGCGCCCGCGGGCGCCGGGCTGCCACGGGAGGCGGCCTCGGGCGCGGCGGGCGTCCGCGGCGGGCGCCAGGGTCAGGGGGTGACCGGCTTGCTCTCCTCGACCGGCTTCTTCGCCCTCCGGGTCGGCTTGGGATCGGGGGTCGCCTTGGCCGCGCACAGGATCGCGCACTTCGGCGCGGCGCCGACGCGCTCGATCAGGGCCCGTGTCTCGGCGGCGGGGGACAGCGTGCGGTTGCCCTTCAGCCAGGCGTCCAGGTAGTCCCACGGCTCGACCATGCCCCGCCGTACCCACCACAGGGAGGGCTCGGTCTTCCAGGAGATGGCGAAGTAGAGGTTGCTCGCGGTGTCGCGGGCGTTGCCCGAGTTGCCGACCTGGCCGAGCACCTGCCCGGACTTGACCCGGACGCCCGGCGCGACCCCCGGGGCGACCGCGTCCAGGTGGCCGCCGAGGTAGAGCACGCCGTCGTCCCCGAGGACCGTGACGAACCGGCCCTCGCGGTCCTGCCCCCGGTCGGTGGAGGGCCTCCAGCGGTTCTTGATGTTCACCTCGTGGACCACGCCGTCCACCGGGGAGACGAACGAGCAGCCCTTGGCCGCCCAGATCGTGGTCTTGGGGAGCACCAGCAGCTTGCTCTGGTAGGAGGTGTCGCACCCCTGCACGGGGAAGGTGTAGGTGAACTCCGAGACCTTCGGCGGAGGCACCTGGACCGGCTCGTCCCCCTTGGGCGGCGTCACCGCCGGGGTCGCGGCGGGCTCGTCCCCGGGCTCCGGCGCGGGGATCGTCGCGGTCACGGAGTCCGGGGCCGGGGCCGCCTCGGCCGCGACCGCCGGAGGCACCGTGCTGACCCCGGCCACCCCGGCCGGGGAGCCGCACGCCCCCGCGGCGAGGACGGCCCCGGTCACGGCGGCCAATCGTGCTATATGCCCCGATCGCATGATGTCCACCCGCATAAGTTATCCAGAATCGGCCGTTACCTTTGTAACGGACCTTGTGGTCGGCGACGACCTGTTCCGGAAAGTCGCCTTACCTCTGCCCTGCCGCGATCCTGCCCCGGCCGGCCCCGCCGCGGCCCGGGGTGTGCCTCCGCCCCGCCGCTCCACGGGGCGCCCCCCGCGGCCGGCCCCGCCGGTCCCGGCCCGGCGTCCGACCCGGACCTGTCGGAGGGCCGGTTTAGACTCACGGCGTGGCAGGCCGGATCAGTGACGAGGACATCGCGCTCGTGCGGGAGCGCTCACCGATCGCCGACGTCGTGGGGGAGCACATCCAGCTCCGCAACGCCGGCGGCGGCAACCTGAAGGGGCTGTGCCCCTTCCACGAGGAGAAGAGCCCGTCCTTCAACGTCACCCCCGCCCGCGGCTACTACTACTGCTTCGGCTGCGGGGAGGGCGGTGACGTCATCACCTTCGTGCGGCGGATGGAGCACCTGCCGTTCGCCGAGGCCGTGGAGCGGCTTGCGCAGCGGGCCGGCATCCAGCTCCGCTACGAGCAGGGCGGCTACGTGCCCGGCCGGGAGCAGGGTGAGCGGAGCAGGCTGGTCGAGGCGCACCGGGCCGCCGCGGAGTTCTACGCGGCGAAGCTGTCCGACCCGGAGGCCGCGCCGGGCCGGCGCTTCCTGTCGGAGCGCGGGTTCGAGCGGGTCGACGCCGAGCGCTTCGGGGTGGGCTACGCCCCCGCCGGATGGGAGGCGCTGACCCGGCACCTGCTGGCCCGCGGGTTCACCGCCGCGGAACTGGTCAAGGGCGGGCTGGCCAAGGAGGGCCGCCGGGGTCCGATCGACCGCTTCCGGGGACGGCTGGTCTGGCCGATCCGCGACATCACCGGCGACGTCATCGGCTTCGGCGCGCGCAAGCTCAACGAGGCCGAGGACGGCCCCAAATACCTCAACACGCCGGAGACCCCGCTCTACCGCAAGAGCGAGGTCCTGTACGGCGTGGACCTGGCCAAGCGGGAGATCGCCAAGCACTCCCAGGCCGTGGTCGTCGAGGGCTACACCGACGTCATGGCCTGCCACCTGGCGGGGGTGACGACGGCCGTGGCCACCTGCGGCACCGCGTTCGGCGCCGAGCACATCAAGGTGCTGCGCCGGCTGCTGCTGGACCACACGGGCTCGCAGGGCGAGGTGGTGTTCACCTTCGACGGCGACTCGGCCGGGCAGAAGGCGGCGCTGCGGGCCTTCGCGGACGAGCAGAAGTTCTCCGCCCAGACCTACGTCGCGGTGCAGCCCGACGGGCTGGACCCGTGCGACCTGCGGGTCCAGCGGGGCGACGCGGCGGTCCGCGACCTGGTCGCGAGCCGGCAGCCGCTGTTCGCGTTCGCGATCCGCAGCACGATCTCCCGCTACGACGTGAGCACGAACGAGGGGCGGCTGGCCGCGCTGGACGCCGCCGCGCCGATCGTGGCGGGGATCAGGGACCGGGCGCTGCGCCGGCTCTACGCGGTGGACCTGGACCGCTGGCTCGGCTTCAACGACGAGCGGTTCGTGGTGGAGCGGGTCGCCGAGGTCGCCGGGGCCGCGGCCCAGGGCGCCGGGCGGGGCCGCGGCCGGGAGGGCGGGCCCGGCGGCCAGGGGCCCCAGCGGCCGCAGGGGCCGCGGCGGGTCGCCGACCTGACCGACCCGGGCGTGCGGACCGAGGCCGAGGTGCTGAAGCTGGCGGTGCAGCGCCCGGCGCTGCTCGGCGCCCGGTTCGACGCGCTCGGCGCGGAGGCGTTCACGCCGCCCGAGCACGTGGCGCTCTACAAGCTCGTCATGGACGCCGGGGGGACGATGGCGGGAGGCCACGGCGGGCGCGAGTGGGTGGACCGCCTGCTCGCCGCGGCGGGCGACGACCTGCGCGGGACGGTCACCCGGCTGGCGGTGGAGGAGCTGCGGACGGATCCCGCCAGTGAGGAGAGATACGCCTCCGACCTGCTCACCGCCCTGGAGACGATCTCGGTCTCCCGGGCGATCGACCAGGTCAAGTCGGAGCTGGAGCGGACCGACCTGGCCGGCGGGGTGGAGGAGTACCGCAGGCTCCTCGCGCAGCTGAACGAGCTGGAGCAGGCGCGGCGGATGCTGCGGGAGCGGGCCTCCGGGGGATGACCGCGCAAGCGGTTTTGATTTCCTGACCCGCATTCGGCCAAACCTGAATTAGGTCTCGATCCGATAATGATTGCGACCTTACCTCCGGTGACAAAAATAGGCCTGCCGTTTCGGGTGACTAATACAGCAGACTGTGTCCCGTGGGTGCATCGGTGCTGCCAAGCGGGCCGCCTTCGGTAGACCAGGTGGCCGACCTCGTCGCGAAAGGGAGGGAGCGCGGGAGCGTCACGGTCGACGACGTGGCCGCGGCTCTCGACAGATCCGAGCTGCCGTCCGACGCGCTCGAGCGCGTCGTCCGGATGCTCGCCGAGAACGGAGTGGAGGTCCTCGAACCGCAGGGAGAGGAGGAGACCGCCAGACCCGATGAGGAGGACGCCGGGAGACGGGCGCCGACCAGTGACCTGGTCCGGATCTACCTGCGGGAGATCGGGCGCGTGCCGCTGCTCACGGCGGAGGAGGAGGTGGAGCTCGCCAAGTCCATCGAGGCGGGGCTGTTCGCCGAGGAGAAGCTCGCCGGCCTGGTCTCGCCGTTGGCGTTCCCCGAGCTGAGCGAGCTCGCCTGGGAGGGGCAGCGGGCCAAGCAGCGGCTGATCGAGGCCAATCTCCGGCTGGTCGTGTCGATCGCCAAACGTTATGTGGGGCGCGGAATGCTGTTCCTGGATCTGATCCAGGAAGGCAACCTCGGTCTCATCCGGGCGGTCGAGAAATTCGACTACACCAAGGGCTACAAGTTCTCCACATATGCCACCTGGTGGATTCGCCAGGCGATCACCCGGGCGATCGCCGACCAGGCGCGCACCATTCGCATTCCGGTGCACATGGTGGAGACGATCAACAAACTGGTCCGGGTCCAGCGCCAGCTCCACCAGGACCTGGGCCGCGAGCCCGCGCCGGAGGAGATCGCGCTGGAGATGGACCTCCCGATCGACCGGGTGATCGAGATCCAGCGCATCGCCCAGGAGCCGGTCTCGCTGCAGTCGCCGATCGGCGAGGAGGACTCCGACCTCGGTGACTTCATCGAGGACGCCGACGCGGTGGTGCCGATGGAGGCCGCGGCCTTCATCATGCTGCAGGACCAGCTCGAGGAGATCCTGGCGACGCTCTCGGAGCGCGAGCAGCGCATCATCCAGCTGCGCTTCGGCCTGGCCGACGGCCATCCGCGGACGCTGGAGGAGGTCGGCCGGGAGTTCGGCGTGACGCGCGAGCGCATCCGCCAGATCGAGTCCAAGACCCTCGCGAAGCTGCGCCACCCGACGCGGGCGCAGATCCTGCGGGACTACCTCGACTGAGGGGACGGCCCTCCGGAGCGGGGCGGCGGCCCGGCCGGGAGCCGCGGCCGGGACCGGCCGCCCCGGGCCGGGGGAGACGGGCGACAGGGCCCCGGAGCACCCGCTCCGGGGCCCTCGCCGTGCCCGCCGGACCGCCGCGGAGCGGGCGGGGCGGTCGCGGGCGGGGAGGAGTCCCAGGAACTGGTCAAGGAACCCGCCGACGCGGTTAACGCCCCCGCCGAGCCTCTGCGACCTCCACCGTCGCGTGCAGGAAGCTGATCTCCCATCCAGAGCAGCCGATCTTCTCGCAGCGCGAGAGGGAGTGGAGGAGCATATGACCGACCTCAGCCGTCGCAGGCTTCTGACCGGTGCGGGACTGGCGGTGGGCGCCGGCGCCGCGACCGGTGCCGGGCTGGTGCGGTTCGCGCCGCCGGAGCCTGCCGCGGCGGCCGCGTCAGGTGAGCTGATCCCCTTCTACGGTCCGCACCAGTCCGGGATCGCCACCCCTGTCCAGGAACGGCTGCAGTTCGCGGCCTTCGATCTCTCCACCGCCTCTCCGGCGCGGGTGGCGGCACTGCTGAAGGTCTGGACGGCCGCCGCCGTACGGATGACCGCGGCGCAGGAGGTCGGCCGGGGCGCGACGGGAAGGGCCACGGCCCCGCCGGACGACAGCGGCGAGACCCTGGACCTGGACGCCTCACGGCTCACGGTGACGGTCGGCTTCGGTCCCTCCTTCTTCACCAGGCTGAACCTGCGCGCGCCGGGCCCGCTCAAGGAGCTGCCGGCCTTCCCCGGGGAGCGGCTCGACCCGGCGCGCAGCGGCGGCGACATCTGCGTGCAGGCGTGCGCGGACGACCCCCAGGTGACGGTGCACGCCGTACGGAACCTGACGCGGCTGGCCGCGGGGACGGCGACGCTGCGCTGGTCGCAGTCGGGCTTCGGCAGGGCCGCCTCCAGCTCGCGGAGCGAGAAGACCCCGCGCAACCTGATGGGGTTCAAGGACGGCACCAACAACATCGCCATCCACGACCGGGACAAGCTGGCCAGGCACGTGTGGGTCGGCGACGAGGGGCCCGAATGGATGTACGGCGGGTCCTACATGGTCACCCGGCGGATCCGCATGCACCTCGACCTGTGGGACCGGACTCCGCTGAGGCAGCAGGAGGACACCATCGGCCGCACCAAGCGGGAGGGCGCCCCCTACGGCGGTGACGAGGAGTTCGACCCGGTGCGGATCCACGCCCTGCCGCCCCGCTCCCACGTCCGGCTGGCCCACCCCGACTCCAACGACGGGCGCAGGATCCTGCGCCGGGGCTACTCCTACAGCGACGGCAACGACAGCCGGGGACGGCTGGACGCCGGCCTGTTCTTCATCGCCTACCAGCGCGACCCGGAGACCGGTTTCATCCCCCTGCAGCGGCAGCTGGCGGCCCGGGACGCGCTCAACAGGTACATCCAGCACGTCGGTTCGGGGGTGTGGGCCTGCCCCGGAGGCGTGCGGCGGGGATCGTTCTGGGGTGAGGCCCTGTTCTCGTAATCGATACGGGCGCAAACTGGACGGATGGAAGCGCGGGCGGCGATAGACGATGCCGCACTCGAGCGCGAGGCGTGGTCGGTGCTCGACGCCAACCGGACGGGCCCGGCCACCGTGCCCGCGCCCGGCCTCTACCCGCACCAGTGGAGCTGGGACTCCACTTTCGTCGCGCTCGGGCTGGCCCGCCGGGACACCCGCAAGGCGGGCGGGGAACTGCTCAGCCTGCTGGCCGGGCAGTGGAGCACCGGGATGGTGCCGCACATCGTCTTCCATCCGGCCCACACCGAGGCGTACTTCCCCGGCCCGTCCGTCTGGCGGTCCGGGGAGCATCCGGCGGCCCCGAGGCGGGTTCCGACCTCGGGGCTGACCCAGCCCCCGATGCACGCCCTGGCCCTGTGGCAGGTGTGGCGCCACGCGGCGGACCGGGACGAGGCCGCCGCGCTGGTGCGGCGGCTCTACCCGATGCTGGTGGCCCAGCACGACTACCTGGCCGGAGCCAGGGACCTGGGCGGAGGAGGGCTGGCCGCGATCGTCCACCCGTGGGAGTCGGGGATGGACGACAGCCCCGCCTGGGACGACCCGCTGGCGGCGCTGCCCGGGATCCGGTACGCCTACCGGAGCGAGGAGATGCCCGAGCGGCATCCCGACGGGCACCAGGACCGCTACGTCTGGCTGGCCCTGCGCTACCGCGACTCCGGCTACGAGGCGGCCTACCTGCGGCAGGAACATCCGTTCGCGGTCGAGGACCCGATGTTCAACGGGATCTGGCTGGCCTCCTGCGAGGCGCTCGCCGAGCTGGCTCCGGTGGCCGGGGCCGATCCCGGGCCGCACCTGGAGGCCGCCGAGCGGATCCGCGCGGCGCTGCTGGAGCGGCTGTGGACCGGCGGTGTGTTCCACGCCCGCGACCTGCGCGGCGGACGGCTGATCCCGGTCTGCACGATCGGCTGCTTCGGGCCGATGCTCGACCCCCGGCTGCCCGGTGACCGGGTGGCGGAGCTGGTGAGCGTGCTGGAGTCGGCGCGGTTCATGGGCGCGGCCGGATATCCGGTGCCGAGTTGCGAGATCCGGGCGCCCCAGTTCGACCGCTCCCGCTACTGGCGGGGACCGTCGTGGGTGAACACCAACTGGTTGCTGCGGCAGGCGGCGGTGCTGCACGGCCGGGTGGAGCTGGCCCGGCAGCTGGGCGCGGCGACGCTCCGCCTGGTCCGGCAGTCCGGCTTCCGCGAGTGTTTCGACCCCTTCGACGGCAGCGGCCGCGGCGGACGGGACTTCTCCTGGTCGGCCGCGCTCACCCTCGACCTGCTGGCGGACGGCGCGGGGGCGTGAGGCCTGCCGCCGGGCCGGACGCGGGTGGCGCGGGGCGGGGAGCCGCCGCCGTGCGGGCGGCGGGCGGCCCACGCGGGGTCCGCCCCCGTCCCGCACGCGGATAGCGTGGAGGCATGAGGCTCTTCAACCGCACGCCCGCCGAGGTCCGCGCCGCGGTCGTGCCACCGGACCGGGTCCTGACCTACGCCCACGGGCCCGACGGCCATGTGATCGCCACGGACCGGGCGCTCTACCTCGGGCGGCTGCGGTTGCCGTGGTTCCGGGTCGACCGCGGCGTGTGGGACGAGGAGGGGCTGACGGTCGTCACCACGGACGGGCAGGAGCACCGGGTGCCGCTGCCGGAGCCGGGGCGGATCCCGGAGGCGGTGCGGGAGCGGGTGATCTCCTCCATCCTGGTCAGCCAGTACGTGCCGCTGGACGCGCGGGGAGGGGTGAGACTGGTCGCCCGGCGCGCGGAGGACGGCGAGGTGGTCTGGCAGCTCGGCTTCGACGCGGGCCTCGACGGGGACGACCCCGGCCTCCGGGCCCTGGCCGAGCAGGCGCTGGAGGGGGCGCGCCGGAGCTTCGGCATCTGAGGCCGCCGCCCGGGCCTGCCGCACGGAGAAGCCGCCGGGAGCGCGGGCCGCCGGCCCGGTCGGCCCGCCGGCCCGGCAGGGCGACAGGCCGACCGGGCCGGGCGGTGCGGTGCCGCTACGGGCGGTCGATCAGTACGGCGAGGGCGAGACGGTGGTCGTCTTCGCCTCCTCCGGCCAACCGGTCCCGCTGCCGTCCTGCTCCTCCCCGCGGGAGTGGGGCAGGCGGCTGGCCACCTGGTCCTTGGCCATGGTGGTCACCTTGGAGACCTGCGCGCCGACCAGCCCGGCCGCCTCCTGCACGGACGGGTTGTCGGTCACCCGCTGGGCCATCCGCTTGATCTGCTCGTAGCGCTCCCGGCCGGCCCGGCTGCCGAGGACGTACCCCACGGCCAGTCCTGCGCAGAACATCATCCGATACATCTCCACCTCCACAGGCGTGCTCAGCCGGACCCTACCCACGGATCGCGATTCCTCTCGGACCTACCCCGAGCCGCCGATGCGACACGCACTCCGAGAGTGCGCTAATCTATTCATGCGCCGCAGGGAGCGGGGAGAAATCCCCGGTCAACGGGGCGCAACGCACGATCCCGTGTAGCTCAATCGGCAGAGCAGCCGGCTGTTAACCGGCAGGTTATAGGTTCGAGTCCTATCGCGGGAGCCACCGGAAGGCCCCGGGAGCATCGCTCCCGGGGCCTTCGACGTTCCTGTCCCGTTCGGGGGACAAATGCTGGTGAATCACAGAAAATGATGAGCGCCGCACCCGGTCTCGCCGTGCCCGCGCCTCCTGGCGTGGACCCGGCGGAGCGGAGCGCGGCTGCCGCGGACCACAGTGACCGCAGTGGGGAAGGGACACTGCGCGCAGGGTACCGCGCCGCCCGGAACGGCCGCCGTGCCCGTGAGTTGTGCATGGGTGGTTGGTTCAGTGCTGACCTGGCGGAGGTCCCGGCGGCGTGCGCCGGAGCCGGTTCACGGTGCCCGCGGTCCCCACGAGCAGGCGCCGGCGCCGGTGGCGCCGTACGGCGACGTGACGGCGGCGGCAGAGGAGTATCTGAGGTTGTTCCACGCGGAGAACCCCGCGGCGGGACCGGTGGAGCCGCGCCTGCGCGAGGTGCGGGCGGAGATCGGCAGGACGGGGACCTACACGCACACGCCCGGTGAGCTGGTCTTCGGGGCGAGGGCGGCCTGGCGCAACAGCGGCCGGTGCATCGGGCGGCTCTACTGGCGTTCGCTGCGGGTGCGCGACCGCAGGCACGTGCGCGATCCCCGGCAGGTCGCGGCCGAGTGCGTGGAGCATCTGCGGGACGCGGCGCCCGGGCGCCGGATCCGTCCCACCGTCACGGTGTTCGCCCCCGACCGGCCGGGAGCGCCGGGGCCGAGGATCTGGAACGAGCAGCTGATCCGGTACGCCGGATACGAGATGGACGACGGCTCGGTCGTCGGCGACCCCCGGTACGCGGGGTTCACCACGATGCTCCGCAAGCTGGGCTGGCCGGGTGGCCCGGGCACGCCGTTCGACGTGCTCCCCCTGGCGGTCTCAGCGGATCCGGGGCCGCCGCTGCTGGCGGAGCTCCCCGGCGACGCGGTGCTGGAGGTGCCGATCTCGCACCCGGTCCACCCCTGGTTCGAGGAGCTCGGGCTGCGCTGGCACGCCGTACCGGCGATCTCGAACATGTGCCTGGAGATCGGCGGCGTCTGCTACCGGGCGGCGCCGTTCAACGGGTGGTACATGGGCACCGAGATCGGCGCGCGCAACCTGGCGGACGAGGACCGCTACGACCTGCTGCCGGTCGTGGCCCGGCGGATGGGCCTGGAGGTCGGCAACGACCGCTCGCTCTGGCGCGACCACGCCCTGGTGGAGCTGAACGTCGCGGTCCTGCACTCCTTCGAGAAGGCGGGGGTGACCATGACCGACCACCACACCGAGGCGCGGCGCTTCCTGATCCACCTGGAGCGGGAGGAACGGGCGGGGCGGACCTGCCCGGCGGACTGGAGCTGGATCGTTCCGCCGATCTCGGGTTCGGCCACGCCGGTCTTCCACCGCTACTACACCGACGTGCGGCTCTCGCCGGCTTTCGCCCACCACCCCGACTCGCTGGAGCTGGGGCTCGGCCGCGCCGCGCCGCAGGGCTGGTGACCGCCGGGGGCGGCGGGGCGGCCGTCCCCGGCCGTCCCCGGTCGCCGTCCCCGGTCGCCGTCCCCGGCCGCCGTTCCCGGACGGCGTGCCGGTCGCCGTTCCCGGACGGTGCCCGCGGTGGGTGTTGCCGGAGGAGGAAAGGGTGTAGAACGTTGTTCTGTAGCTCGGAGGAAGGGGTGGGAATGCAGGAACCGGTGCTGTCCTCGATCGACCAGGGCGTGCTGACGCTGACCCTCAACCGGCCGGACCGGCTCAACGCCTGGACCGACGAGATGGGGCGGCGCTACTTCGATCTGCTCGCCGAGGGGGAGAAGAACCCGGAGGTCCGGGTGATCGTCGTCACCGGGGCCGGGCGGGGCTTCTGCGCCGGGGCGGACTTCCGGACGCTCGGCGCGCTCCAGGACGGCTCCTACGACGGCGAGCCGGATCCGCGCCCCACGACCTTCCCCACCACCCTCGGCAAGCCGGTCATCGCCGCCGTCAACGGCGCCTGCGCCGGGCTCGGCATGGTCCACGCCCTCGTCTGCGACCTGGTCTTCACCGCCGCGGACGCCAAGTGGACCACCGCCTTCGCCCGCCGGGGACTGATCGCCGAGTACGGCCTGTCCTGGGTCCTGCCCCGTCTGATCGGCCAGGCCAGGGCCATGGACCTGCTGCTGTCCGGACGGACCTTCACCGGGCGGGAGGCGTACGCGCTGGGCCTGGCGGCCCGCTCGGTGGCCCGGCAGGACCTGATGGAGGAGACCCTGGCCTACGCCCGCGAGCTGGCCGTGCACAGCTCTCCGGCCTCCATGGCGGTGATGAAGCGCCAGGTCTGGGGTGACTGGACCACCACGCTCGGGGCGGCGGAGACCGAGGCCAGGCGCCTGATGGTGGAGTCCTTCGGCCGGCCGGACTTCGCCGAGGGCGTCGCCAGCTTCCTGGAGCGCCGCCCCCCGCGCTTCCCGCCGCTGTGACGCCGCCGCTGTGACGCCGCCGTGGTGCCGGGTGCCGCTGCGGCACCACGGCGGCACCCGGCCGGTTCAGCGGGCGGCCGCCTCCAGGGCGGAGGGCTGCTCAGGCCGGTCGAACTGGGTCCGGTACAGCTCCGCGTAGCGGCCGCCGGCGGCCAGCAGCTCGGTGTGCGTGCCGCGCTCCACGATCCGCCCCTCCTCGACCACCAGGATCAGGTCGGCGGCCCGGACGGTGGAGAGCCGGTGCGCGATGACCACCGCGGTCCGGCCGGCGAGCGCCTCACCCAGCGCCTCCTGCACCGCCGCCTCCGAGGTGGAGTCCAGGTGAGCGGTGGCCTCGTCGAGGATCACCACCCGGGGCCTGGCCAGCAGCAGCCGGGCGATCGTCAGCCGCTGCCGCTCCCCGCCGGAGAGCCGGTAGCCGCGCTCGCCGACCACGGTGTCCAGGCCGTCGGGCAACGCGGCGACGAGGCCGTCGAGCCGGGCGCGGCGCAGGGCGTCCCACAGCTCCTCGTCCGCCGCCTCGGGCCTGGCCAGCAGCAGGTTGGCGCGGATCGACTCGTGGAACAGATGCCCGTCCTGCGTCACCATCCCGACCGTCTCGCGGATCGACTCGGCCGACAGGTCCCGCACGTCCACGCCCGCCAGCCGTACGGCGCCGGCGTCGACGTCGTACAGGCGCGGCAGCAACTGCGCGATCGTCGACTTGCCCGCCCCCGACGACCCCACCAGCGCCACCATCCGTCCCGGCTCGACGCGGAAGGAGACGTCGTGCAGGACCTCGGCGCCGCCGCGCGCGTCCAGCGCGGCGACCTCCTCCAGCGAGGCGAGCGAGACCTTCTCCGCCGACGGGTAGCCGAAGCGCACCCCGTCGAACTCCACCGAGACCGGCCCGTCCGGCACCCGCCGCGCGCCGGGCCGATCGGCGATCATGGGCTCCAGGTCCAGCACCTCGAAGACCCGCTCGAAGCTCACCAGGGCGCTCATCACCTCCACCCGCGCGCCGGCCAGGGAGGTCAGCGGCGCGTAGAGACGGGTGAGCAGCAGCGCGAGCGCGACGACGGCCCCCGGGTCCAGCGTCCCCCGCAGCGCGTAGAAGCCGCCGAGCCCGTAGACGACCGCCAGCGCCAGCGCGGAGACCAGCGTCAGCGCGGTGACGAACGCCGACTGCACCATCGCGGTGCGCACTCCGATGTCGCGCACCCGCCGGGCACGCGCCGTGAACTCCGCCGACTCCCGCGCCGGGCGCCCGAAGAGCTTCACGAGCATCGCGCCCGGCGCGGAGAAGCGCTCCGTCATCTGGGTGCCCATCGCCGCGTTGTGGTCGGCCGCCTCGCGGCGGAGCCGCGCCAGCCGGGTGCCCATCCGCCGGGCGGGCAGGACGAACACCGGCAGCAGCACCAGCGCGAGCAGGGTGATCTGCCAGGAGATCTCCACCATCACGGCCAGGGTGAGCGTCAGCATCGCCAGATTGCCGACCACGTTGGACAGCACGTCGGTGAACGCCCGCTGCGCGCCGATGACGTCGTTGTTCAACCGGCTGACCAGCGCTCCGGTCCGGGTCCGGGTGAAGAAGGCGATCGGCATGCGCTGCACGTGGTCGAAGACCGCGGTGCGCAGGTCGAGGATCAGCCCTTCGCCGATGGACGCCGACAGCCAGCGCGCCACCAGTCCGAGCCCGGCCTCCGCCAGCGCGATGGCGGCGATGAGCGCGGCCAGGCGGACGACGACGTCCAGCGGGGCGCCCCTGACGATGGCGTCGACGGCGCGGCCGGCGAGCACCGGGGTGGCGACGGTCAGGACGGCCGTCACCAGGCTGAGGACCATGAACCACACCAGCCGCCGGCGGTGCGGCCGGGCGAAGGCCGCGATCCGCCGGAGCGCCGCCCTGGAGAACGGCCGCCGGTCGTCCTGGGCGTTCATCGTCCGGTACAGGGCGTTCCACGCCGTCATCTCCATGCTCATCGCACACCACCGATCTCCGCCGCCGGGATGACGAGCCCGGGACCGGATCCTGGACGCGGGATCGCGCCGTGTTCCCTCATGACCGGTCCCTCTCTGCGGAGACGTCCTCGAAAGCCGCGGGGCTCGCCTGGATTCATGGCTCGACCCTAAAACCTCAACCAAGCTTGAGATCAAATCGTGGGCCGGGTCCACAGCCGGGTGGGGGCCGGGTCGCGCCCCGGCCCGCCGTACGGCCGCGCCCCGGCCCGTCGCCGCACGGCCGGGGCGCGTCCGGATGGACGGCCGGGGCGCGGGCGCCGGTCCTACGGCGGGTGGCGCGGCGCGGGCCGGCCGCCGAGGATCAGGTGACGTGGGAGAGCCAGCGGGGCGGCGCGGCGAAGGGGTCGGTGAAGGAGGTGACGGCCTCCATCAGGTGGCCGGCCGCGGCGCGGGCGCTCGCGACGACGTCCGGGGGATAGGAGTAGCGGACCTGGTGCTCGGCGAACTCGTCCTCGTCGTCGAGGAAGATCCGGCCGTCGCGCATGCGGATCACGTCGAGGTCCAGGTCGACCATGGTGACCTCGCCGTCGCGCCACTCCGGCACGGTGGTGATGTCGCAGTAGATCTCGGTCTTGTTGGGCTCGGCGTTGAACAGGGCCGTCCACCACGCGTCGCGGGGGAAGAGGATGACGAAGGGGTGCGGCCAGGAGACCGGGGGCTCGGAGCCCCTGCGGCCGAGGGTGCCCGCGACGCAGCCGGTCCACAGGCCGTGCTCGTCCTCCCCGAGGAACAGGGCGGGATGGTGCCAGTGCAGGCTGCCGTCGTACTTGCGGTAGACGACGTTCACCGTTTCGAAGGACATGCCCCGACTCTAGAAGCCCGGAGGTCCCGAGGTGATCGTTTCCGTTCGCCCCCGGTCCGGTGCCCGGGGGCGGGCCCCCGGGCACCGGACCGGGGCGGTCACGCCTGGTAGGTGGCCTCGTAGAGGCTCCACAGGTCCTCCGGTGTGAGCTCCCGGCCGCTCTCGTCGGCCGCGGCCTGGACGACGCGGGCGAAGTCGGTCCGCCGTTCCTCCGGCAGGTCCACCCCGTAGTGCTCGCGGAGCAGGTAGCAGACGCCTCCCTTGCCCGACTGGCTGTTGACCCGGATCACCGCCTCGTAGGCGCGGCCCACGTCGGAGGGGTCGATCGGCAGGTACGGCACGTCCCAGTGGGGGCGCTCGCCGGCGCGGGCCAGGCCCTTGCCGATGGCGTCCTGGTGGGTGCCGGAGAAGGCGGTGTAGACGAGTTCGCCCCCGTAGGGGTGACGGGGGTGGACCGGCAGCCGGACGCATTCCTCCACCGTGCGGCGGATGCCGTCGATGTCGGAGAAGTCGAGCATCGGGTCCACGCCCTGGGAGTACAGGTTGAGCGCGAGGGTCACCAGGTCGACGTTGCCGGTGCGCTCACCGTTGCCGAACAGGCAGCCCTCCACCCGCTGCGCCCCCGCGAGCATGGCGAGTTCGGCGCAGGCCACTCCGGTCCCGCGGTCGTTGTGGGGGTGGACCGACAGGACGACCGACTCGCGCCGCTCCAGGTGGCGGTCCATGTACTCGATCTGGTCGGCGTAGACGTTCGGGGAGGCGATCTCCACGGTGGCGGGCAGGTTGTGGACGACCGGCCGGTCGGGCGAGGCGTCCCACAGCCGGGTGAGGTCGTTGCAGATCTCCAGCACGAAGTCCGGCTCGGTCGAGTTGAACACCTCCGGCGAGAACTCGAACCGGGTGCCCTCGTCCGCGAGCCGCGCCATGCGCGTGGCGGCCTCCTTGATCATGGCGCGGACCTCGGCGCGCCCGCGGCCGAGCACCACCTCGCGCCAGACGGGGGCGGTCGGGGTGTAGAGGTGGACGAGCGCCCGGGGCAGGCCGTCGACGGCGGCGAAGGTGCGGTCGATCAGGTCCGCGCGGGCGGCGGTGAGCACCGAGACCGTCACGTCCTCGGGCACGGCGCCGGTGGCGGCCAGATGCCGGACGAAGTCGAAATCGGTGCGGCTGGCCGCGGGGAACCCGACCACGATCTCCTTGAACCCCATCCCGGTCAGCAGGTCGAACATGCGGCGCTTGCGGGGGGTGTCCATCGGTTCGGCCAGTGCCTGGTTGCCGTCGCGCAGGTCCTCGGAGACCCAGAGCGGGGCCTGCCCGATCCTGCGGGCGGGCCAGGTGCGGTCGGTCAGTGCGACCTCGACCCGCTCGTGGGCGGGCAGGTACTTGTGGTACGGCATGCCGCTGGGGCGCTGTGGATTCTTCACGGTGGTCCTTCGGTCGTGGAGAGGCCGACCGGCGGCAGGGCACCCGCGGCGGGGTGCCGGTCGGATCAGACCCCGCCGCGGCAGCCGAGAAGGAGACGGCGCAGCGACATGCCGGTAAGCTAAACACAGCTCAGCTCCTCAGACAACCTGAGAGGTAAAGATGTCACTTGGCGCCCTCCGCCCCAGTTCGCTGGTCGACCAGGCCACCCAGCGCCTACGCGATCAGATCACCTCGGGGGAGTGGCCGGTCGGCACCAGACTGCCCGGGGAGACCACCCTGGCCAGAACGCTCGGTGTCGGCCGCTCCACCGTGCGGGAGGCCGTCCGCGCCCTCGCCGGGGCCGGACTGGTGCAGGCGCGGCAGGGGGCGGGGGTCTTCGTCGTCGCCGCCGAGCCAGAGGAGGACTGGCCCGCCAAGCTCCGCCGTGCCGCCGTCGTCCACGTCTACGAGGTGCGCATGCTCATCGAGGTGCAGGCCGCCCGTCTCGCGGCCGAGCGGAGGACGGAATCCGACATCGCCCTCCTGCGCGGGGCGCTGGCCGGCAGGCGCACCGCCGCGGCGGAGAGCGACGCCGCCTTCGTCGACGCCGACATCGCCCTGCACGCCGCGGTCGTGGCCGCCGCGCACAACCCCGTGCTCACCGACCTGTTCGCGGAGTTCGTCCCCGCGCTCCGGCAGGGCCTCGTCGATCTGGTGGACCTGCTCGGCCTCCGGGACGGCGACTGCAATCCCGGAGACGACACCCACGCCGCCCTGGTCCGGGCCGTCGAGCAGGGGGACGCCGAGCTGGCCTGCCGTACGCTCCAGGACGAACTGGACCGTACGCTGGCGCTCCTCCGCCGGACGACGGCCGCCGGGGCGTGACCGCGGGGCGGGCGCATGCCGCCGTGCGCCCAGGGCGGGCCGGTGCGTCTGGGACGGGCGGGGCCGGGCCGCGGCCTCGGGGTGGATCAGGCCAGGCGACGCGCCCCGGCGGCGGGGGTCGCGGGGTAGACCTCCGGCGGGGCCCAGCCGCGCTCGGCGTAGGCCAGGAGCACCGCGTCCCGGACGGGCTCCACCCGGTCGTCGGCGACCAGCGCGATCGCCGACCCGCCGAACCCGCCGCCGGTCATCCGCGCGCCCCGGGCCCCGCCCCGGATCGCGGCCTCCACGGCCACGTCCAGCTCCGGGCACGAGACCTCGAACTGGTCGCGCAGTGACAGGTGCGAGGCGTTCAGCAGCGCCCCGACCTCCCGGACCGCCCCCGCGCGCAGCAGCCCGACGACCGCCTCGACCCGGTGGTTCTCGGTCACCACGTGCTGCACGCGCCTGCGCTCGTCCCCGGAGAGCCGGGCCAGCGCACCGGCCAGGTCGGTGACGTCGCGCAGCGCGGCCACCCCCAGCCGTGCCGCGGCGCTCTCGCAGTCCTGCCGCCGCCGGGCGTACTGGCCGTCGGCGAGTTCGTGGTGGGCGCCGGTGTTGATGATCAGCAGCTGCAGGCCGTGCGCGGCCAGGTCGAACGGGATGGTCCGGGAGCCGAGCGTCCGGCAGTCCAGGAAGAGGGCCTTGCCCTCCTCGCCCAGCGCCGAGGCCGCCTGGTCCATGACCCCGCAGGGCATGCCGACGAACTCGTTCTCCGCCCGCTGGCAGATACGGGCGAGGTCCATCCGGGGCAGGCGCAGGCCGTACAGCTCGTCGAGCGCGAGGCCGACCGCGACCTCCAGCGCGGCGCTCGACGACAGCCCCGCGCCCCGCGGCACGTCCCCGTCGACCACGATGTCCGCGCCCCGTACCGGGTGTCCGGCCTCCCGCAGCGCCCAGACCACCCCGACGGCGTACCGCGTCCAGCCCTCGGCCGCGTGCAGGTCGTCGACGGTCGAGGCCGGACCGTCCGTCTGGAGCGACCGGAGCCGGACGAGGCCGTCCTCGCGGGGCGAGACCGCCGCGGTGATCCCCCACGGCACGGCGAACGGCAGCACGAACCCGTCGTTGTAGTCGGTGTGCTCACCGATCAGGTTGACGCGGCCCGGAGCGTGCCACACCCCGTGTGGTTCGGTGCCGAACGACTCGCGGAAAGCCTCAATAACCTTCATTTTCCAACACTCCTCAACGCGGCTTCACCGTACCCTAGCGAGCCCGGACGGGGGACCTGGCGGGGGAAGGTCACATATTGGACCGGTTCTCCCGGCGGATGTGCGAACGGGGCGGCGGTTTGATTGAATGCGTCGGTACGGCGACGCGAGGGGCGGTAGCTCAGCCGGTTAGAGCAGGGGACTCATAATCCCTGGGTCGCGGGTTCGAGTCCCGCCCGCCCTACCCCTCACGGCCTGCGGCGATGCCGTTTCCTTGATCGTTTCCCTGTCCGGTTTGCCGCCTGGTGGGTGCGATTCTTCATCCGGTGGACACAGGGTGTGGGCGGCTCGTCGATGAAGGGGGGCGCCTATAGGGGCATCTGCTCATCCCAGAGGGTGAGTCGCTCTGGTGCGGTGCGGGACCTCGGGTGCCACGCGAGGTGTGCTTCCCTGCGCGGTGAGGCCGTCGACCTTGGTGCGAGAGCCTGGCCGGACGTTCTTTACTTCGGAATGTGTTCCGAAATATGGTGCGGTATGACCATGCCGATCGTCTCGTTCTCCGACCTGTCGAAGCACTCCAGGCAGGTCGCCGAGACCATCGACCGGTTCCACCGCGTACACATAAAGCGCCGCGACGGAGAGGACCTGTTCATCTCCACGGCCCGCCACGACCGCCAGCGCGAGGAGACGGCGGACGTGGCGGCTCGCATGATCGCCGCACTACTGGCCAGTGATGAGGGCGTGCGCGCCGTCCTGCACGCTCTGCCCCTGGTCTTTCCCTGGGCGCGGCACCTGTCCGCGGACGAGGGGCGTGAGTTCGTCCAGGAACTCGTCGACGCCACGCGGGACGCGGTCGACCTGGACGTCCACGCCACCCTGCACCGGGTCATCGTCGAGTGGCGTGCAACCGCCCGTATCCTGGCCGACCCCGCGCTGACCGCGCAGCTCACCCGCTCGCTGCCGGAGGAGGACCCGGACCGGCAGCACCGGCTGCGCGGCCGTCTCGCCTCCGGGACGCTGGGCGGTCGTGAATGCCCGCAGTGGGAGTACGAGGTCACCGCGGGCGGCCGCGTGCGCTACCTGGTCGACGAACACCGGCGGACCGTTCATCTCGTCTATGCCTCGCCCCGGCATCCCAAGGACACCGATGCGTGAAGTCGCCCGCAGGACGGGCTGATCGAGGAGGAGTCATGGCCGAGCCGGCGCGGACCTTCGTCCGCGGCAATGACCACCTGGACCGGCTCCTGGCCGACCCGGGAATCGCGGCCGAGGTCGCCCAGGCGCACGAGGCGGCCGAGGAGATGGACCGTGCTGCCCGATGATCCGTAAGACTGGGCAAGATGGCCCGGGTCGAGGTGGTCAGGCAACCCGGGGCGCATCACGGTCTTCACGGAAGCGCCGGAGCGGTTCGGCCTGCCACACGCTCGTCTGCGGGAGCCGTGATGGCGTCATAGCGCGGAGGTCGCGTCCGTGTGGGTGAAGTCGTCGCCCTTGAACAGCAGCGGTTCGTGTCTGTCCCGCGCCAGCGCGTAGGAGAAGCAGTCGCCGAAGTTCAGCCCTGCCTTGTGCCCGCTGCCTTTGCCGTAGTCCCAGTAGGCGCGGCGGGCGATCTGTGCCTGCTCCGATGTGACGGGCAGGATCTCGATCCGCATTCGGGCCAGGAAGTCGTCCAGGAGCCGGGAGGCGGCTGGATCGCGGGTTCGTTCCACTACGGCGGCCAACTCCACATAGGTCGCAGCCGACATTCGGCGTTTCGGAGCGTCCTGGATGGCCCGGGCGAAGTCGGCGGCGTCCGGCTCGCCGTTCAGGATCGCGACGATCGCGCTGGTGTCGATGATCATGTGGGGAGCCCGGTCTCCGGGTCGTAGAGGAAGTCGGTGGACAGATCCGCCGGGCCGATCCGAGAGCGGATCTTCGCGGCGAGGGCGAGGAGGTCGTCGGCCATCGCGGCATCCTGGGTCGCCTGGCGGTGGGCGAGCAGGCGCTCGCGCCGCTCCCTGAGGGCGGAGATGACCGCCGCGGTCTTGCTCTCCCCGGTGAGCGCGCTGACTTCGGCCGCCAGGCGATCAGCCTCGGGGTTCTTGATGTTCAAGCTCATGCCGTTCCTTTCTACCTTTACTACCCTATTATTCTACCCTTTCTGGCAATCGGTGCTCTCGCTTCGCAGGCCGCCCCCAGCCACCATCCGGAGGAGAACCCGCGATGAGCGCCGCTCGGATCCACCAGCTCAAGATCCAGCTGAAGGGGAGCAGGCCGCCGATCTGGCGGCGGATCCAGGTGCCCGGCACGGTCACCCTGGCCGGAGCCGTGCGCAGAGCGGGCGCGGACCTGTCCTACGACTACGACTTCGGTGACGGCTGGGAGTACCGGCTCACCGTGGAGAAGGTCCTCCCGGCCGAGAAAGGCGTGGCCTACCCGCGCTGCCTGGCCGGCCGCCGCGCCTGCCCGCCGGAGGACCGCGGTGGGATCTACGGCTTCTACGCGTTCCTGGAAGCGCTCGCCGACCCGGACCACCCGGAGCACGACTGGGCGGTGGAACGGGCGCCGCTTGACTACGACCCCGCCTGCTTCGACCTGGAGTGGGCCACCACCAGACGGGCCGATCCCGCGGCGCACCTCCTGCCGGACCTCTGGTAGACGGCGAATCAGGATCGGGGCGTACGTTTTCGGTGGGGCAGCGAGCGATAACGCATGATGGGGCACCTGGTGTGCACGGACGTGCGTCCGTGCACACGTACGGGCCGTCAGGAGCCATCCCTGGAAGCCGGCGAGATCTCCCGGCGCAGCTTGGAGATGCGCCGTAGGGTCTCGATCATGACTGAGTCGATCCCTCCCGCCGGTTCATTTCGTTTTCTCCCCGATCCCTGGCCGAGTGCAGGAGCCGGTGCCTGGGCGGATGATCTGGAAGAAAGCCTGGTGGCTCTGGCGGGTGAGGCCGGGTTCCGGCCCTCGCACACCACGCGGAGCGAGTTGGAACTCGTCCATCCCGGTCGGCGCCTGGTCATCTACATCAACCGCAAAAGGCTCCGCAGGAAGACCATGGCTGTGATTGTTCCGCCCTGGTCGGAGCTGGACGGGCTATGCGCCGTCCCCGGTGTGAACTTCCGCGGTGGGTTCTTCCACAGTTCCAACATGAGGACGTTCCCTCGCCATGTGCATGGAGGGCGGGAGGAGATCCCGTATGGATACTCGATGGAATGCGCGGATCAGACCGCTTTCAGTCGTTTGCTCGTCCAGATCCCTTGATCGTCGCGCGGAGGACCGGAGCGGTCCCGGACCTTCACCTCGCGCCGCCCGCCCACCGGTAGCCGCAGAACACGAAGTGCTCCTTCGGCACTCCCTCACCGACCCGGTGGCGGCGCAGGTCGGCGAGCGGGGCGTGCCCGCTCGCCACCCGGCCGGAGACGGCCCGCCCGGTGCCGGTCAGCCGTCCGCCCGCGCCCGCGAGCGCCACAGCAGCCAGACGAAGTACGGCGTGCCGAGCAGCGAGGTGACGAGCCCGGCGGGCACCTGGGCCGGCGCGATGACGGTGCGCCCGAGCGTGTCGGCCAGGCTCACCAGCAGGGCGCCGAGGAGCACGGCCACGGGGAGGACGCGGGCGTGGCCCGAGCCGACCAGGGCGCGGGCGGCGTGCGGGGCGATCAGGCCGACGAAGCCGACCACGCCCACGGCCGAGACCGCGGTGGCGGTCAGCAGCACCGAGCCGCCCAGGGCGGCCAGCCGTACCGGCTCCAGGGGGACGCCGAGGACGCGGGGGGTGTCCTCGTCCAGGGCCAGCAGGTCCAGGTCGCGGCGGAGCCAGGCGATCAGCGGGACCACCAGGAGCAGGGCCAGCGCGACCGGGATGAGCTGGACGGGGACGCGGCCGTAGGTGGAGCCGGACAGCCAGGTCAGCGCCATGGCGGTGTTCCAGGGGTCGGCCTTGACGATGATCATCACGGTGACGGCGGTGCACGCCGCCTGCACGCCGACGCCGATCAGCACCAGGCGGTCGGAGCTCAGCCCGCCGCGCCACGACAGCAGGTACACCGCGGCCGCGGCGGCCAGCGCCCCGGCCATGGCCGCCGCGGACATCGGCCAGATCCCGGCGAGCGGCACGAGGGCCAGCAGCGAGATCGCGCCCACGCCCGCGCCGGCGGTGACGCCGAGCATGCCGGGCTCGGCCAGCGGGTTGCGGCACACGGCCTGCACGGCCGTGCCCGCGGCGGCCAGCGCGGCGCCGGCGAGCACCGCGGCGAGGACCCGGGGATAGCGCTGGTCGAGCACGTAGGTGAGGCCGCGGCCGGTCCGCCCGCTCAGCCAGTTGGCCAGGTCGCCGCCCAGGACCCAGGTGTCGCCGCCGAGCATGCCCAGGAAGACCGCGCCGGCGAGCAGGACCGCGCCGGCCGCCACCACGGTCAGGAAGGCGGCGCGCGAGCGGGCCGCGACGCGCACGATCGGCGGCTGCCGGGTCGGCCCGGCGTCCCGGTAACGGCGGGCCAGCCACACCATCACGGCGGCGCCGAACAGCGTGGTCACCACACCGGGCGGCACGTCCACGCCCGCCTGCCCGCCGAAGACGGCGCGCAGCGCGATGTCGGAGCCGAGGACGATGAGCACGCCGGCGACGCCCGCCAGCGGCAGCGTCGTGCGGTGGCGGTGCACGCCGGGGAGCAGCCTGACGATCACCGGCGCGCACAGGCCCACGAAGCCGACGGGGCCCGCGACGGTCACGGCGGCGGCGGCCAGCACGACGGCCAGGAGCGTGAGCACCAGGCGCAGCCGCCTGACGTTGACGCCGAGCACCGTGGCGGTGTCGTCGCCCAGGCCGAGGATGTCGAGCTTCGGCCCGGCCAGCACGGCGGCGGCCACGGCCAGCAGGATCAGCGGGCCCATCTGCGTGACGGCCTGGAGGTCGCTCTGCACGAGCGAGCCGCTGCCCCAGGCGAACAGCCCGGTGGTCTCCTCCTCGAACAGGATCATCAGCAGGTTGGTGAGCGAGTGGAGCGCCAGGGCGGTCGCCGAGCCCGCCAGGATCAGCCGGGTCGTGCCGGTCCGGCCGCCCGCGGCCAGGGCCAGCACGAGGGCGGCCGCCGCCAGCCCGCCCAGCAGGGCGAGCAGGCCCGACAGGGCGAGCGGCAGCGTCAGGCCGAAGGCCGCCGCCCCGGCGACCGCGAGGTAGGCGCCGGCGCTGACCGCCAGCGTGTCGGGCGAGGCCATGGGATTGCGGGAGACGGCCTGCAGCAGCGCGCCCGCCACGCCCAGGGCGACGCCGACGGCGATCCCGGCCAGCAGCCGGGGCAGCCGGGAGGCCACCAGGATCCGGGCGGCCTCGCCGTCGCCCTCGCCGAACGGCAGCCGGAGCAGGTCGAGCGCGCCGATCGACGAGGTGCCCTGCGTCACGTGGACCGCGGAGACCGCGACGAGCGCCGCCAGCGTCAGGAGGACCGCACCGGCGCCGCCCAGCCGCCGCAGCGGCGTGGCGGGGGGCGCCGGTGGGGCCTGGACCGGGGTGCTCAAGCGGTGTAGGCCTTAACGATCGCCTCGGCGTACTGCTTGCACGACAGCGGCCCGCCGAAGGTCCAGATGCCGTCGGGCAGCTTGCTGACCTGCTTCTTCTCGACGAAGGGCAGCTTCTTCCAGATGGCGTTGGAGGCCAGCCCGTCGGCGAAGACGTCGACGCCGTCGGAGGCGTTGTAGAAGAAGCGGGTGTCGGGGTCCTTCAGCGCGGTCAGGCCCTCGACGTCGGTGTTGCCCAGGCCCCACATCGGGTCCACCTCGCCCGTCCAGGCGTTGGTCAGCCCCAGCCCGGTGGCGACGTCGGAGACCAGTGAGCCCTTGCCGAACATGCGGATGGCGATCTTGCTGCCGTCCTTCCAGCCGTCGGCCATGGCGAACGGCTTGCCGGCGAAGCCCGCCGCCTCCAGCTTGGCCTTGCCGTCGGCCAGCGTGGCGTCCAGGTCGGCCAGGAGCTTGTCCGCCTCGGCGGTCTTGCCCAGCGCGGTGGCGACCATCTTGAGGTCGCTGCGCATCCGGCCCAGGTTGTCGCTCCCGTCGCTGCCCTCGGTGACGAGGACGGGGACGAACTTCTCCAGCTGCGGCACCAGCGCGGAGTCGCGCTCGGCCTCCATGACGACCAGGTCGGGCTGGAGGGCGGCGATGGAGTCGACGCTCGGCTCCTGGCGGGTGCCGACGTCCTTGACCGAGGCGTCCAGCTTGGCGGCGGTCACCCAGGTGCCGTAGCCCTTGGCGTCGGCCACGCCGACCGGCATGACGCCGAGGCCGACCACCATCTCGGCCTCGCCCCACTCCAGGGCGACCACCTTGGTGGCGGGGCGGTCGAGGGTGATCTGCTTGCCGCGGCTGTCGGTCACGGTGACGGGGGAGGCGGAGGCCGTGCCGCCGGAGGCGGCCGGCTCCGGGGCGGCGGTCTCGGTGGTGCCGCAGGAGGCGAGCACGGCGACGGCGGCCACGGCCACGAGGGCGGTGCGCAGGGGATTCATGGTGTTCCTGTCAGGTTGTGGCGGGGACGCTTCTGGTGTGCCGGCCGACCGGCCGGGTGGTCACCGTCCCCGTCCTCGGGTCGTGCGTGACCTCGATGCGGATGCCGTACACCTCGGTGAGCAGCTCCTCGGTGAGGACCTCGGCGGGCGGCCCGTCGGCCCGGACGCGGCCGCCGTGCAGCAGGACGACGCGGTCGGCCAGCTCGGCGGCCTGGTTCAGGTCGTGCAGGACGACGCCGACGGCCACGCCGTGGTCGTCGGCCAGATCACGCACCAGGTCCAGCAGCTCGATCTGGTAACGGAGGTCCAGGAAGGTGGTGGGCTCGTCCAGGAGCAGGACGCCGGTGTCCTGCGCCAGGCAGGTGGCCAGCCACACGCGCTGCAGCTCGCCGCCGGACAGCTCGTCCGCCGGGCGGTCGGCCATCTTCGCGACGCCGGTGAGCTCCATCGCCCTGGCGACGGCGGCCTCCCCGTCGGGGTCGCCCGCCCGCCACCGGCCCCGGTAGGGGTGCCTGCCGTACCCCACGACGTCCCGGACCCGCACGCCGGACGGCGTGGGACGGCTCTGGGCCAGCAGCGTGACCCGCCTGGCGAAGTCACGGGCCGGCATGTCCAGGGCGGACACGCCGCCGGCCAGGGTCACCGTGCCGGCCTCCGGCCTGTGGAGCCTGGCCAGGGCGCGCAGCAAGGTGGACTTGCCGCTGCCGTTCGGGCCGACCAGGGCCGTCACGCGCCCCTGCGCCAAGGTGATGTGGCCGTTCTCGACGGCGGTGGTGCCGTGGTAGCTGAGACGCAGTCCGGCTCCACGCAGTGAGATCTCTTCGGTCACGGAGATTAGGTTAGGCTTACCTGTCCAAAAGTCAACTCCGCGTCGTACGGCCACGGCCCGTCGCACGGCGTGCGCGGTCTTCCGCCCGGGGACGCACGGGGCCGCGGCGGCTTTCCGGCCGGACGGCCGGGGACCCGTCCCCACCGGCGGCAGGACGGGTCCGGCGCCTCCCGGCCCGCGCGAGGCCGGGCCGCGGTCATCTCAGGGATCGCCGACGTTTCCACCGGACAGGACGGCCACCACGGGTCCGGACGGCAGCGCGTCCCGGTGGGCGAGGTAGGCCGCGGTGGTCACCGCGCCGCTGGGTTCGGCCCGTTCCCCCAGCTCCCGCTGGAGCAGGTCGGCGGCGGCCTCGATGGCGTCCTCGCCCACGGTCACCATGTCGTCCACGTACCGGCGGATGTGCTCCCAGGCCAGGGCGCCCAGGACCGGGGCGCGCAGCCCGTCGGCCCGGGTGCGGTAGGTCTGCTGCACCGGCCACGCGGTGCGCCGGCCGGAGCGGAAGCTGGCCGTGCCGTCGGCGGCCAGTTCCGGCTCGACGCCGATCACCCTGATCGCCGGATCGGCGGCCTTGGCCGCGACCGCGATCCCGGCCAGCAGGCCGCCGTTGCAGACCGGTACCAGGATCGCGCCGGCCCCGGGCAGGTCCCGGGTGATCTCGATTCCGGCGCTGCCGTGCCCGGCGATGACGTCGAAGTCGTCGGAGCGGACCACCGAGGCCGCGAGCCGGTCGGCCAGGGCCAGGCAGGTGACCTCGCGCAGGGCCGGTGGCGTGATCACCACCTCGGCGCCGAGCCTGCGGGCGGCCGCCACCTTCAGCTCCGGCGCGGTGTCGGGCAGGACCACGGTCGCCCGCAGGCCGTGCTCGCCGGCGGCGTACGCGATGGCCTGGGCGTGGTTCCCGGAGGACTGGGCGATGACGTGCCCGACGCCCCGCCCGGCCAGCCGTCCCACGGCGTTCACCGCGCCCCGCACCTTGAAGGAGCGGGTGGGCTGCCGGTTCTCGGGTTTGACCCAGAGCCGTTCGCCGGGCAGGCGCAGCAGCGGCGTGCGCCGTACGGACGACGCGATCCGGGCCGCGGCGCCGGCCACGTCGTCCATCGTCACCAGGCGGGCCGGCCCGCTGCCGCAGCCGGCCGCCGGGGGCCTCTTCGCGGGACCGGCCGTGCCGGTCGTCGTCACGGGGTTCATCCGTTCAGCACCTTCTCCTGGATCGCGTCCAGGTCGGCTTCGGCCTCGGACGGCGGCGCGGCGTCGGGCACCAGGTCCTCCAGGTGGTGCAGCGGGCGGTGGCGCAGCCCGAGCAGGCCCCACACCACCAGGAAGACGCCACTGGCCAGCAGCACCGCCGCCGCCCCTCCACCGGGGCCGGAGGCGTACCGCCCGGCCCAGTCGGCCAGCGGGTCGGCGGCCAGGAAGCCCAGCGGCTGCATGGCCGTGGCCAGCATGACGTTGACGGCCAGGACCCGGCCCTGCAGCTCCGGTCCCACCTTCACCTGGATGATGGACAGCCAGTGCGCGTTGCCGATGCTCATGCAGGCCAGCCGGACGAACAGGCCGGCCGCGACCAGCCACACCGCCGGCCACGCGCCCATCAGCACCACGCCGACCCCGGACCCGACCACGAAACCGATCATGCCGGTGGCCCGGCGCCGGGTGCCGCCCCAGACCAGCACCACCCCGGTGCCCACGGCCGCGCCGAGGCCCCCGATCGCGGTCACCGCGCCCAGGGTGGCCGAGGAGCCGAGGGCCAGCACGACCGGGGTGATCAACACCCACATCAGGGCGGTGCAGAAGTTGACCACCGCGAAGTAGAGCGCCATCACCAGCAGCGGCCGGCGCCGGCGGAGGAAGCGCCAGCCGCCGGTCAGCGCCGCCTGGAACGTCTCCTCCCGCCGGTGGAACAGCCGGTCGGGGAACCGGACCGCCAGCAGGGTCGCCACCCCGACCGCGAACGTCGCCACGTCGACGGCCACCACCGCGGACAGCCCGAACACACCGATCAGCGCGCCGCCGGCGAGCGGCGCCACCACGTTGCCGGCGCCGAACCCCAGGTTGGCGATGGCGTTGGCCTGCGGCAGGTACGGCTTGGGCACCAGCTGCGCGATCGCGGCCAGGTAGGCGGGCTGCTGGAACGCGGTGACCACCGAGGTGACGCCGACGATGAGGCACACGTTCCACAGCGCCAGCCGGTCGGTGGCCATCAGCAGGACCAGCGCCACCATGGCCAGTCCGGAGACGGCGTCACAGGCCAGCATGACGCGGCGCCGGTCCACCCGGTCGGCCAGGGCGCCGCCCAGCGGGGTGAGCAGCACGGCCGGGATCTGGGACAGCATCGTGACGAGGGCCAGGTCCAGGATCTCGCCGCTGCGCTGGTAGGCCCAGACGCCGAGGGCGAACGAGCTCAGCGCCGTGCCCACCGCCGAGACCAGCTGCCCGCCCGCCACGGTGTAGAAGGGCCGCAGGTTTCTGCGCTCGGGCGGGCGCACCGGATCGGGCAGCCGCCCGGCCGCCCAGCGCCGCAGGTGCTCCATCACCAGGGCGGCCAGCGGTTCGGCCTGGTGCCGCAGGAAGTAGTGGCCGGCGCGGGGCAGCACCGCCCGCTCCACCCTGGGCGCGAAGGCCGCCCACTCGGCGTACCGCTCCTCGTGCAGCTCGGTCGCCCGGTCCCGTTCCCCGACCACGCACAGGATCGGGGCGCGCAGCGGCGGCCCGTCACCGGCCAGCTCGCGGCCGAACCATTCCTGCGCCTGGTCGGCGTCGTGGCGCATCGCCCGCACCGCGGTCCGCTTGGCGGCCTCGTCCATGTCGTCCAGCAGCCCGCCCGAGGCCCGCAGCGCGTCCCGGAACATCCGGTCGGAGACCCAGCGGTCGCCGCGAAAGAGCCGCTGGACCAGGCCGGGCAGCCGGGCGCTGGGGAAGCTGCCGGCCGCGATCACACCCAGCACGGGGACGCCGTCCGCCTCCAGCCTGCGGGCCAGGGCCACCGCGGGCGCGGAGCCCACGCAGTGGCCGTAGACCGCGATCGGGCCGGACGCGGTCTTGGCCACCTCCGCGGCCAGGGCCTCCACCAGCTCCTCCAGCGGCAGCGGCTCCTCGTCCGGGCGGGCCGGGTCGTGGCCGGGCGGTTCCGCCGCGAGCACCTCCACCCGCTCGCCCAGGGCCCAGGCCAGCGGCTGGTACACCGCCGCCGAGCCGCCGCCGTACGGCAGGCACACCAGGGTGAACTCGCTGGTGCGGCCGCCGCCCAGGCGGTGCAGCAGCCCGCCGCCGTCCCGCCGGTCCAGGAAGGCGGCCAGCTCGGCGACCGTGGGCCGGGTGAACAGGTCGATCACCCGCAGGCCGTGGCCGATCTCCTTGACCGCGCGCACCGCGGCGAAGGAGTCCCCGCCCAGGGCGAAGAAGTCGTCGTGCGCCCCGACCTCGGCCACGCCGAGCACCTGGGCCCACACCCGGGCGACCAGTTCCTCGCCGGGCGTGGACGGCGGCACGAACTCCGCGGTCTCCGGCTGCGGCTCGGGCAGGGCCGCCCGGTCCACCTTCCCGTTCGGGTTGAGCGGAAGCCGGTCGAGCACGACGAGCTGCGCCGGGACCATGTAGTCGGGCAGCCGCTCACGGAGCGCGGCCCGCACCCGCGGCACGTCCACGGTGCCTCCGGCCTGCGGGGTGACCCAGGCGGCGAGCTGCCGGGCCCTGCCCTCGCCCACCGGCAGCACGACGGCCTCGGCGATCTCGGGCAGGGCCCGCAGCGCGGTGGCGACCTCGCCCGGCTCGACCCGGTAGCCGCGGACCTTGACCTGGTCGTCCACCCGGCCGCGGAACTCCACCCGCCCGTCGGCCGTGACGCGCAGCAGGTCGCCGCTGCGGTAGCAGCGCCCCCGGCCGGTCAGCGGGTCGGGTACGAACCGCTCCGCGGTCAGCTCGGGCCGGCCGATGTAGCCGCGGGTGACCCCCGGGCCGCCGACGACCAGCTCGCCCGGGACCCCGACCGGCACCGGCCGCAGGTCCGCGTCCACCAGGTGCCCGTACACCCCCGGCAGGGGCCTGCCCAGCGGCACGATCCCGGTCCGGTGCTCGGGCGCGATCTCCTCGGTGTCGCAGACCAGGCAGATCATCGTGGACTCGGTGTGCCCGTAGTGGCTCTGGATCCGCAGGCCGGGCCGCGCGGCCCGGGCCCGCTCCACCAGGTCCCACGGGCACGCCTCGCCCGCCAGGATCAGCAGTCTTCCCGGCAGCACCGCGGGCAGGTCGCCGCCGGAGGCCAGCAGTTCCAGGTGGCTGGGCACGCACTTGACGACGTCGACGCGGTGCTCGCTCAGGTAGCCGGCGAAGGCGGCGGGGTCCATCGCGGTCTCCCGCGGCACCAGGTGCACCGTCCCGCCCGTGGTCAGGGCGCCGAAGACGCACGTGAGCCCGAAGTCCGCGGCGGGGGTGGACACGACCGCGTACGACCCGCCGGGCACGTCGATCCGCGGCAGCATGCCGCGCAGGTAGCTCAGCACGCTGCGGTGCTCGGCGGCCACGGCCTTGGGCGTGCCGGTGGACCCGGAGGTGAAGATCACGTGGTGCAGGTGCTCGGGCCGCACGTCGACGTCGGGCCGAGTCTCCGGAGCGGACGGGAGCCGGTCCAGCTCCAGCACCGTGCGGCCCGGCCCGATCCGGTCGGCGAACTCCGCCGTGGTGACCACGGCCCGGACCCCGGCGGCCTCCAGCATCGCGGTGATCCTCGCGGCCGGGTAGGCCGGGTCCATGGGCAGGTAGCCGCCGCCGGACTTCTGGATCCCGAACAGGGCGCAGGCCAGGCCGGCGCCCGGCTCCAGGAGCACGCCGACCGGTTCGTCGGCGCGCACCCCGGCCTCCAGCAGCAGGTGGGCGATCCGGTTGGCGGCGGCCTCCAGCTCGGCGTAGGTCAGGGCGCGGTCCGCGCCGACCACGGCCGGCGCGCCGGGGGTGGCGTCCACCCAGCGCTCGATCAACCGGTGCACCGGGGCGTCCGCCGGGGGCTCCGGCGGCCCGGCCGCAGGCGCGAGGGGCCCGCCGGCCGGGGAGGGGGCCACCGGCGGGGGAGGCCCGCCGGCCAGGATCGGCCCGGTCACCGGCTCCAGCGGGACCGCGCCCACCGGGGCGTCCAGGTCGGCCAGCATCCCGTCCAGCAGGGCCAGGTACCACCGGGTGAAGCGGGCCGCGGTGGCCTCGTCGAACAGGTCGGTGCGGTAGTCGAGCCCGCCGCGCAGCGTCCGGCCGGGGCCGCCGTCCACCACATGCCAGCTCAGGTCGAATTTCGTCGTCCGCTCGGGCAGGCGGATCTCGTCCGCCTCCAGGCCGGGCAGTCCCGGCAGGTCCGCGCCGGTGACGTAGTTCAGCATCACCTGGAACAGCGGGGTCGCGGCCAGGTTCCGCTCCGGCCGCAGCCGGTCCACCACCCGGTCGAACGGCGCGCTGGCGTGGGCGAGGGCGCCCAGCGCGTCCTCCCGGACCCGGGCCAGCAGCTCGCGGCCGGTCGGGTCGCCGCCGACGTCGGTGCGGACCACCACCGTGTTGAGGAAGCAGCCGACCACGCCCTCGGTGCCGGGGTGGTCCCGGCCGGAGACCGGCACGCCGACCGCGATGTCGGCGCCGGCCGCCAGGCGCGCCAGCAGTGCCTGCAGGCCGGCCAGCAGCACGGTGAACGGCGTCGCCCGGTAGGCGGTGGCCACCGCCCGGACGCGCTCGCTCAGCTCCGCCGGCAGCTCCAGGTCCACCGAGGCGCCGCCCGGGTCGGCCACCGCGGGGCGCGGCCGGTCGGTGGGCAGGTCCAGCACCGGCGGCAGGCCGGCCAGCCGTTCGGCCCACCAGTCCAGCTCGGCCAGGTCGGGCACCGGGGCCACCTCGGCGTACTGGGCGGGCGGCGGATCCAGGGGCGGGCGCAGCCCGAGCCGGGCCGCGTACAGCGCGGACAGCTCCGACAGCAGCAGCCCCCGGGTCCAGGCGTCGGTGGCGATGTGGTGGAAGGTGAGGGAGAGCACGTGCTCGGCCCGCCCGTCTCCGGCGGCCCCCGCGTCGCCGACGGGCCCGCCGCCGGACCCGTCGACCATGAGCAGCACCGCCCGCATCGGCGGTTCGGCGTCCAGCGCGAACGGCGTGGCCAGGTGCGCGGCCACCTCCTCCTCGACCCGGGACGCCTCGACGCGCGCCGTGGACACCGGCACCTCCTCGGCCGGCCGCGCCACGAGGACCGGCTCGGGGCCGGAGTCGTCGATCACGCTGCGCAGCACCTCGTGCCGCTCGGCCAGGTCGCGCACCGCGCCCAGCAGCGCCTCCGCGTCGAGCGGCCCGCGCAGCCGCAGCGCCACCGGCACGTTGTAGGCCGTGCTCTCCGGCTCCAGCTGCGCCAGGAACCAGAGCCTGGCCTGCGCCCCGGAGAGCGGGACCGGCCCGTCCGGCCGCTCCCGCCGCGTCCGGGCCTGCTCCGCAGGACGGGGCAGGGCGGCGGCCAGGTCGGCGAGGACCGGGTGCTCGAACAGCAGCCGCACCGGGACCGGCGCGCCCAGCCGCTCCCGCAGCCGGCCGGCCACCCGGGTCGCGGCGAAGGAGTGCCCGCCCAGGGCGAAGAAGTCGTCGTCGGCCCAGACCTCAGGCGCCTCGAGCACCTCGGCCCAGATCTCGGCGACCAGGTGCTCCTGCGGCGTCGCCGGCGGCACCCGCACCGCGGGGCCGGCCTCGGGGACCGGCAGCGCCGCCCGGTCCACCTTCCCGTTCGGGGTGAGCGGCAGCGCCTCCAGCACGCCGATCGCGGCCGGCACCATGTAGTCGGGCAGCCGCTCCCGCAGCGCGGCCCGGACCGCGGCGACGTCCACGGCGCCGGCGGCGGTCCCGGCGCGGGGCGTCACCCAGGCGGCCAGGCGCCGCCGCGCCCCGTCGCCGACCGGCTGCACGAACGCCTCCGCCACCTGCGGCAGGGCCCGCAGCGCCGCGGCGACCTCGCCGGGCTCCACCCGGAACCCGCGCACCTTCACCTGGTCGTCGATCCGGCCCAGGAACTCCACCAGCCCGCCCGCGTTCACCCGCACCCGGTCCCCGGTGCGGTACCAGCCGCCGGCGAACCGCTCCGCGGTCAGGTCGGGCCAGCCCAGGTAGCCGCGGGCCAGGCTGGGCCCGCCGATCCACAGCTCCCCGGGCACGCCGGGCGGGAGCGGCCGCCCGGCGGGGTCCACCACCCGGCACACCACGTCGGCCAGCGGCCGGCCCAGGACCGTCGTGCCGGGCGCGGCCTCGGCCGCGTCGCAGGCCAGCACCGACACCGTGGTCTCGGTGGGCCCGTAGTGGATCTGCACCGCCAGGTCCGGCCGGGCCGCCCGGACCCGCTCCACCAGGTCCGCCGGCACGGCCTCGCCGGCCAGGACCAGCAGCCTGCGGGGCAGCCCCTCCACGCCCAGCAGCTCCAGCTGGCTGGGCACCATCTTGACCGCGTCCACCGGGTGCGCGGCCAGGTAGGCGGCGTACGCGGCCGGGTCGGTGGCCGTCTCGTGGCCGATCAGGTGCAGGGTGGCGCCCGAGGTGAGGGCGCACAGCACGTTGGTCAGCCCCAGGTCGGCCGCGGCGGTGGACACCAGGGCGAAGGACGTCAGCCCGGCGGGGAGGCGCCCGGCCACCGCGCCGAGGTAGTGGGTGATCTGCCGGTGCTCGACCGCGACCCCCTTGGGCGCCCCGGTGGAGCCGGAGGTGTAGATCACGTACGCCAGGTGATCGGGCGGCACGGCCACGTCCGGGCGGTGTTCCGGCCCGTCCGCGGCGGCGGCGACCTCGGCCTCGGTGAGCACGATCCGGGCGCCGGCGTCGGCCAGGACGGCCTCGGTCCGCCGCGCCGGGTAGACGGGGTCGAGGGGCAGGTAGGCCGCGCCGGCCTTGAGCACCCCGAGCAGGGCGACCGCCAGCTCGGGCCGCCGCTCCATCAGCACCCCGACCGGCTCCTGCGGCCGCACGCCGCGCTCCAGCAGCCGGTGCGCGACCTGGTTGGCCCGCCGGTCCAGCTCGGCGTAGGTGAGCGGCGCGTGGCCGGGCGAGGCGACCGCGGTCGCGCAGGGGGAGGCGTCGGCCGCCCGCTCGACGAGCGCGTGCAGCGGCACGTCCACCGGCAGGCGCTCCCCGGCCGGGCCGTGCAGGTCGGCCCCGGCGGGCAGCCGGACCGGCGCGTCCGGCTCGGTGAGCATCCCGTCCAGCAGTTCCAGGTACCAGTCCGCCAGCCGCCGGACGGCGGCCTCGTCGAACAGGTCGGTCCGGTAGCGCAGCTCGCCGGAGAAGCGGGTCCCGTCGTCGCAGAGCTCCAGGTTCAGGTCGAACTTGGCGGTCGGCGCGGGGAGCGGTTCGGCCCGGGCCTCCACCCCGGGCAGGTCCACCGGCGCACCGGCGTCGTAGACGTTCAGCATCACCTGGAACAGCGGGGTGACCGAGAGGTTCCGCTCCGGCTGGAGCCGTTCCACGATCCGCTCGAACGGTGTGCGGGCGTGGGCGAGCGCGTCCAGCGCGGCCGTACGGGCGCGGGCCAGCAACTCGGCGCCGGTGGGGTCGCCGGAGGTGTCGGTGCGCACCACCAGGGTGTTGATGAAGCAGCCCACCACCCGCTCGGCGTCCGGGTGGTGCCGCCCGGCGTGCGGCACGCCGACGGCGATGTCGTCGCCGCCGGACACCCGGGACAGCAGCGCCTGCAGGCCGGCCAGGAACACCATGAACGGCGTCGCGCCCGGCACCGCGCGCACCTTGGCGGCCAGGGGCGCGGGCACCTCGACCTCGACCGCGGCGCCCTGCCAGGTGGGGACGGCGGGCCGGGGCCGGGCGAGGGGCAGGTCCAGCACCGGCGGCAGCCCGGCCAGGTTCCGCGCCCACCAGTCCAGGTCGGTCCCGGCCTGGGAGGCGTCCTGCGCGGCCTCCCACGCGGCCACGTCGGCGTACTGCAGGGAGACCGGCTCCGGCTCCGGCGCCAGGCCGAGCCGGGCCGCGTACAGGGCGGCCAGGTCCGCCAGGAGCAGCCGCTCGGACCAGGCGTCGGTGGCGATGTGGTGCAGGGTCAGCGCGAGCACGTACTCGTCCCCGCCGAGCCGGAAGAGCGTGGCCCGCATGGGCGGCTCGGCGTCGAGCCGGAACGGGCGCCACGCCTGGGCGGCCAGCTCCCGCTCCAGGTCCGCGGGCGCCACGTCGGCCACGCAGACGGGCACGCCGGAGGCCGGCCGTACCCGGCTCCCGTCGATGACGCCGCGCAGGATCCAGTGCCGTTCGGCCAGGCCCGCCACCGCGGCGGTGAGGGCGGCGACGTCCACCGGCCCGCGCAGCCGCAGCGCCAGCGGCACGTTGTAGGCGGGGGTGTCAGGCTCCAGCTGGGACAGGAACCACAGCCGCTCCTGGGCGGGGGACAGCGGCATGTCCGCCGCCGCCAGCACGGGGATGCCCGCGGGACCGGCGCTCTCCGCCGCCACCCGGGCCGCGGCGAACCGGGACCGGACCAGCTCGGCGATCCGGTCCTGACGTACCTCGGTCATGCGTCGCTCCCGTCCGTCAGTTCGTCCATCAGCAGTTCTTCGAGTCCGGCGGCGAAGTCGGCGAGCACGGGCCGCTCGAAGAGCAACCGGACGGGGACGGCCAGGCCCAGCGTCTCGCGGAGCCGGCCGGCCACGCGGGTCGCGGCGAAGGAGTGCCCGCCGAGGGCGAAGAAGTCGTCGTCGGCCCAGACGGCGGGCCGTTCCAGTACGGCGGCCCAGACCGCCGCCACCAGGTGCTCGGCGTCGGTGGCCGGGGGGACCCGCCCGGCCTGCGGGTCGTCGGCCGGTTCGGGCAGGGCGTTGCGGTCGGTCTTGCCGTTGGGCAGGGTGGGCAGCTCCGGCAGCGCGACCCACCGCCGGGGCACCATGTGGCCGGGCAGCCGGGAGCGGACGTGCCGCTCGACCGCGGCCAGGTCGGCGGTCTCCGGCACGACGTAGCCGACCAGGTGCGCCTGCGCGCCCTGTCCGGCCACGGCCACCGCGCCCTGGGCCACCTCGTGGAGCACCGCCTCGATCTCGCCCGGCTCGATCCGGTACCCGCGCACCTTCACCTGGTGGTCCTTGCGGCCGTGGAACTCCAGCGTCCCGTCCGGCCGCCACCGCACCAGGTCCCCGGTCCGGTAGCACCGCCCGCCGGGGACGAACGGGTCATCGGTGAACGCCGCCGCGGTCAGGTCGGGCCTGCCCCGGTACCCGCGGGCGACGCCGGCGCCCCCCAGCAGCAGCTCGCCCACCGCGCCCGGCGGCACCAGGCGCAGCTCGGAGTCGACCACGTAGGCCCGCTCTCCCGGCATCGGCCGCCCGATCGGCACCCGCCCGGTCTCGTGCGGGCGGACCCGGTGCAGGGTCGAGGTGACGGTCGCCTCGGTGGGGCCGTAGGCGTTCCACAGCTCGCCGACCCGGGCCAGGATCTGCCCGGCCAGGGCCGGGTCCAGGGCCTCGCCGCCGACGACGGCCCGGATCGCCGGGTCGCCGGCCCAGCCGGCGGCCAGCAGCATCCGGTACGCGGTGGGCACCAGGTCGACCACGGTGGCCCCGCAGGCCGCGATCAGCTCGGCCAGGGCGTGCCCGTCCACGGCCGTGGCGCGGTCCACCACCACGCAGGTGCCGCCGGCGGCCAGCACGCTCCACAGCTCGGAGGCGGAGGCGTCGAAGGCCAGGGGCGCCACGGCCGGCTGGACGTCCCCGGGGCCCAGCCGCAGCGCGGCGGCCGTCCCGGCCACCAGGGAGGCCAGACTGCCGTGGGTGATCTCCACGCCCTTGGGCGTCCCGGTGGACCCGGAGGTGTGGAGCACGTACGCCAGGTCCCCGGCCCGCACCTCCGGCAGCTCGCCGGGCGCGCCCGGGGCGGCCACCAGGCGGTCCAGGTCCAGAGCGGGCAGGCCCGAGGGGGCCGCTCCGCCCCGGGTGAGCACCGTGCGCACCCCGGCGTCCTCGGCCAGCAGGCGCAGCCGCTCGGCCGGGTGCTCGGGGTCCAGCGGCAGGTACGCCGCGCCGGCCCGCCACACCGCCAGCAGGGCCGCCGGCATCAGGTGGTCGCGCGGCAGGCAGACGCCGACGACCTCGCCGGGCGCCACCCCGTGCTCCCGCAGCGCCGCCGCCGCCCGGCCCGACCAGTCGTCCAGCTCGGCGTAGCTCAGCGAGGCGCCGTCCGGGCCGACCACGGCCGTCCCGGCGGTGCGGGCCGCCAGCGCCCGCGGCACCGTCGGCGGGTCCTCGGGCGGTTCCGGCCCGGCCGCTGCGGCCAGCAGGGCGGCGCGCTCGTCGGGGGTGACCAGCTCGAACGCCGCCGGCGGCCGGTCGGGGTCGGCCAGCGCGCAGCGCAGCAGCCGCACCAGCCGGTCCAGGTACGCCTCGGCCTCCGCCGCGTCGAGGAGGGCGGTGCCGTACTCCAGCTGAAGCTCGGTGCCGGCGGCGGTGCGGTTGACGAGCACGCCGAGCTCGTGTCCGGCGGCGCCCGAGCCGAGCTCGGTGAGCAGTTCCAGGCCGCCCAGGCGGACCGGCACCTCGGCGTGCTGCATGGCCAGCAGCACGGGGGAGCGGGGCAGCTCGGACGGGGGGACCTCCTGGTGGACCAGGGCCCGCGTGGTCGCGGCGGCGGCCTGCCGGACCAGGTCGCGGAAGGTCGGCGCGCCGGCCGGGCGCAGCCGGACCGGGAGCGTGTCCACCAGCGGGCCGATGACCCCGGCCAGCTCCGGCCGGGCCCGCCGGGCCGCGACCGCGCCGACCAGCGTGTCGGGCTCGCCGCCGGCCAGGGCCAGGGCGGCCAGGTACACCCCGAACGGGGTGGCGCCGCACTCGCGCGCCAGCGCGTCCACGCCCGCGGTGAACTCCTCGGGCAGCGGCCGGATCACCCTGTCCGCGGTCAGGTCCGCGGGCGCCGGGTCCGCCGTGGGCGCGCCGGCCAGCTCGGTCCGCCAGAACTCCCGCAGCCGCTCCAGGTCCGGCCGCTCCTGCTGCTCCCGCACGGCCACGTCGCCGACCTGGACCGCGGGTCCGGCAACCGGCTCGCCGGCCAGTCCGGCGGCCAGCTCGGCCATCAGCACTCCGACCGAGCCGCCGTCGAAGGCGAGGTGGTCCACCACGACCACCAGCTCGGCCTCCGCGCCGCCCAGCCGGCACAGGTCGGCGCGGAGCAGCGGAACCTCGCCCGTCACGTCGAAGACGTGCGACGCGGCGGCCCTGGCGACCTTCTCCGGGTCCTCGCCCGCGTCGTGCTCGACCAGCGGCACGGGGGCCGGCGGGTGCACCACGGCGTACGGCACGCCGTCCTCGCCGACGGCGACGGTGCTGCGCAGCACCTCGTGCCGGCGGACCACCGCGTCCAGGGCCGCCCGCAGCCGCGCGGTGCCGGGCAGGTCCCGCACGCGCAGCCGGACCGCCAGCGTGGTGACCGGGCTGTCCGGGTGGAGCTGCCGCAGGGTCCAGAACTCGCGCTGCATGCCGGTCAGCGGGTACCGGGTGCGGCCGCTCCGCCGTACCGGCTCCGGCCCGGCCTGCCGCATCCGGGCGGCCAGCCCGGCCGCGGTGGGCTCGGTCAGGAAGGCCGCCAGCGGCACGGTGCGCCCCAGCCGGCGCGACAGCTCGGTGACCACCTTGGCCGCGGCCAGGGAGTGCCCGCCCAGGTCGGCGAAGCGGTCGTGCACACCGACCTCCGGCAGCCCCAGCACCTCGGCGACCACCTCGGCGACCAGGCGCTCGTCGTCGGTGCGGGGAGCGACCGGTGCGGCCCCGGCAGACCGGGAGGCGCCGAGCCGGGGCAGCGCCGCCCGGTCCACCTTGCCGTTGGGGGCGAGCGGAAGCTCCTCGGCCACACCGATCCGGGTGGGCACCAGGTGCTCGGGGAGCCGGGCGCGCAGCCAGTCCCGCAGCCGTTGCTCGTCCACCCCGGAGGCCGCCACGTGGCCGACCAGGTAGGAGATCCCGTCGTCGTCGGTCGCGGCCAGCACGACGGCCCCGCGCACCGCGGGGTGGCGGCTCAGCGCGGCCTCCACCTCGCCGGGCTCCACCCGGTAACCGCGGATCTTGACCTGGTCGTCGGCGCGGCCCGCGTAGCGCAGCTCGCCGCCGACCCGGCGGACCAGGTCGCCGCTGCGGTAGACCCGGCTCCCGTCCGGCTCGGTGCGGAACGCCTCCGACTCGCGCCCCAGGTAGCCGCGGGCCACCCCCGGCCCGCCGATCCACAGCTCGCCCGGTTCCCCGTCCGGGACGGGGTTCCCGGCCGCGTCGCGGACCGTGAGCACCGCGCCGGCCATGGGCCCGCCCAGCGGCGGTTCGCCCTCGTGGTCCCGGCTCACCTCGGCGAAGGTGCAGGCCATGGTGCACTCGGTCGGGCCGTACAGGTTCACCACCCGGCGCACCCCGGGGTTGGCGTAGATCCGCCGCACCAGGGCGCCGGTCAGCGCCTCGCCGCCGGAGATCACGGTGCGCACCCCCTCCGGCAGCGGTTCGCGCAGCAGCGCCGCCAGGGCGGAGGGGACACCGTTGATCATGGTGACCTCGTCCCTGGCCGGCAGGCTCGGCAGCGCCAGCAGGTTGTCGGCCAGGATCACCGTCCCGCCGGTGACCAGCGGCAGGAAGAGCTGGCTGATCGAGGCGTCGAAGCAGATCGAGGAGGCGGCCAGCGTGCCGCCCAGCTCCTCGGCGGTGTAGGCCGACGCCTCCCAGCGCAGCAGGTTCACGACGTTGCGGTGCTCCACCACCACGCCCTTGGGCGTCCCGGTGGAGCCGGAGGTGTAGATGACGTACGCCGCGTCACCCGGGTCCCCGGCCGTCCGCACCGCCTCGCCGTCCGGCGCGGCCTCGCCGACGAGGACGGCCTCGGCCCCGGTCAGGGTTGCGGTACGGCGCAGCGCGGCCGAGGTGAGCACCGCGGCCACGCCGGAGTCCTCGGCCATGAACCGCAGCCGCTCGGCCGGGTAGGCGGGGTCCAGCGGCACGTAGGCCGCCCCGGCCTTCCACACCCCCACCAGCGCGGGGATCAGCCACTCGTCGCGCTCCAGGCAGACCCCGACCAGGTGGCCGCGTCCGATGCCCCGGCCGGTCAGGGCGCGCGCGATGCCGTCGGCCCTGCGGTCCAGTTCGGCGTAGCCGATCCGGCTGGTGCCCGCGACGACCGCGATGCGGTCCGGGGTCCGCCGGCTCTGGCTCTCTATCGCCTCGTGGACGCGCCCGGCGAGGACGCGGGCCTCGGGCGGGCCGGCCGGTGCACCGGGCCCTTCGCTCGCCGTCCCGTGGAGTCCGCTTCCCCGGTGCCCCCCTTGCCGCCCGGCCGGGTCCGGTCTCCCGCCCCCCCGTACCGTGCCCGATCCGATGCGTCGCACATCGCCGGTCACTTTTCCCCCTTTTCGGACAGGACGATCCGGATTATGGAAGTCCTGCGAGTTGCGTAAATGATCACCCCTGTGGTGGTGAGTGTGATTTGCGCAACTTGCATCCGTCTTGAAGGCGGGTTGCAGGAGGGATCCGCTCCGGCCGGCGGGAGGTCAGCGGGGGTTGGGCGGGGGCGGGGAGAGCAGGGTGAAGCGCCTCAGGGCCCACTCGACCGGGCCCTGCCGGTGGTGCCGCAGCCACCGGGCGCTCAGCGTGAGGAGGAGTGCGTAGATCGCCGCGGCCACGCCCATGGCCGCGACCGGGGGCAGCTCGCCCGCCAGCGCCAGGCCGTACCCGGAGAAGACCAGGCAGGCCAGCACGGACTGGCCGATGTAGTTGGAGGCGGCGGTCCGCCCGGCGGGGGCCAGCGCGCCGCCGACCGCCGGGACGCGTTTGACCAGTTCGAGCAGGGTGACCACGTAGGCGGCCGACAGCAGCAGCGAGGTCGCGTTGTTGACCGCCAGGCCGACCAGTTCCATCGCCCCGGGCTGCTGGGACGACCAGGTGAAGAAGACCGCGCCGGGCAGGCCGACGCCGTACCCCAGCCACAGGATCCGCGGGACCAGGTGGGCCCAGCGCTCCGGCTCCTCCAGCAGCCGCGACTTCCCGGCCGCCAGGCCGAACAGGAACAGCGCCATCGCCGTCGGGCCCTGGCCGATCCAGATGAACAGCGCGAGCATCGGATAGGTCTCCACCTGGAACCGCAGGACGTCCAGCGGCCCGCCGGTGAACAGCGCCTCGGCCCGCGCGGCGGCGGCCGCGTCCGGGACGGGGGCCGCCGCGCCGCCCGGGTCGAGCAGGGTGAGCCCGGCCAGCAGGAGCCAGATCACCGACAGCACGCCGATGATCCAGCAGCCGGCCCTGACGGCGGTCCTGGGCCGGATGCCGCGCAGCGCCAGCAGCAGGAGGCCGAGCGCGGCGTAGAGGGTGAGGATGTCGCCGACCCACAGCAGCAGTCCGTGCAGCACGCCCAAGGCGAACAGGGCCAGGCAGCGGCGGAGCATGCGGGCCTTCGCCTTCCCGCCCCACGCGCGCAGCTGCAGGGTGAAGGAGTAGCCGAACAGGAAGGAGAAGACGACGTAGAACTTCGTCAGTACCAGGGTGCTGACGGCGAGGGCGACGGGGCCTTCGGTGATGGGCATGCTGCCGAAGCCGACGGCGTACTCGGGGTCGGCGAAGAACCCGATGTTGGCGATCAGGATGCCGGCCAGCGCGAAACCGCGCACCGCGTCGATCTCGTGAACGCGTCCGGTGGGTGGCGCAGTGCTCTGGATCATGACTTCGATCGTAGGAATCCGGCGTGCCGCACACATCGGACTTCGGTCCGGGCTCTCCGCGGCCGGGCAGGACTTCGGTCAGGCGGTCCGTGATCGGATCGGACTTCGGTCCGAGTGCTCCGTGATCGGATCGGACTTCGGTCGGGCGGTCCGCGACCGAAGTCGCCGCCGCCCCGCCGACCGCCGCCCCGTCGGCCGCCGCCCCGGTCCGGCGTGCGGCCCCGGAGCGGTTCCCCGCCGGTCGCGGCCCGCGCGCGTCAGGAGGGCCGGGGCCGGGCCCGCTCCCGGTCGGCGGCGGCGATGACGCTGTCGATCAGGCCGGGGAAGAGCGCGTCGAGCTCGGCGCGGCGCAGGGAGTTCAGCTTCGCGGTGCCGCGGTAGACCTGGTTGATGACCCCGGCCTCGCGCAGGACGCGGTAGTGGTGCGTGCCGGTGGACTTGCTCACCGCGAGGTCGATCTCCGAGCAGGCGACCTCCCTGCCGACCTCGGCGAGGAAGCGCACCACCTCCAGCCGCGCGGGCTCGGCGAGGGCGTGCAGCACCGCCTCCAGCCGGATCTCCTCGACGTCCGGGTGCTCCAGGATCCGCGTGGACATCGGCATCCCCCTCCTGCGTGCCCCTCGCCGGCGATATTACGACATCCATCGTAGTTTGACATTCATCGTACTACGATGTTTATCGTATCAGGGCTGGATCACCAGCGCCGAGTCCCCGGACGAGCGAGAGGTCCCCATGCTGTTCGATCCCATCACCCTGCGGTCCCTGACCATCCCCAACCGGGTCTGGATGGCCCCGATGTGCCAGTATTCGGCCGCCGTGGACGGGCCGGAGGCGGGCGTCCCGCACGACTGGCACTTCACCCACCTCGCCGCCCGGGCGGTGGGCGGGGCCGGCCTCATCCTCGCCGAGGCCACGGCCGTCTCCCCGGAGGGCCGGATCAGCCCCGCCGACCTCGGACTGTGGAACGACCGCCAGGCGGAGGCGTTCACCCGGATCACCGGCTTCCTGGAGCGGCAGGGCGCGGTGCCCGGCATCCAGCTCGGGCACGCCGGGCGCAAGGCCTCCACCGACCGGCCCTGGCGCGGCGGCGCGCCGCTCGGCCCCGCCGAGGGCGGCTGGCGGCCGGTCGCGCCGAGCCCGCTGGCGTTCGCCGAGGAGTACCCCGTGCCCCACGAGCTGACGGTGGAGGAGATCGGACGCATCGTCGGCGACTTCGCCGCCGCGGCGGAGCGCGCGCTGCGGGCGGGGTTCAAGGTCGTGGAGGTGCACGGCGCCCACGGCTACCTGATCGGCGAGTTCCTCTCCCCGCACAGCAACCGCCGCACCGACGGCTACGGCGGCTCGTTCGCCGGCCGCACCCGCTTCGCGCTCGAGGTGGTCGACGCCGTGCGGGCCGTCTGGCCCGAGGAGCTCCCGGTGCTCTTCCGCATCTCGGCCACCGACTGGCTCACCGAGAACCCCGCCGACGAGCGCGAGGGCTGGACCGTGGACGACACCGTGCGCTTCGCCAAGGAGCTGCTCGCCCACGGCGTCGACCTGCTCGACACCTCCAGCGGCGGCAACGCGCCCCGGGCGAAGATCACCACCGGCCCCGGCTACCAGGTGCCGTTCGCGGCCCGGGTCCGCGCCGAGACCGACCTGCCGGTGGCCGCCGTCGGCGAGATCACCGACCCGCACCAGGCCGAGGAGATCCTCACCTCCGGCAGCGCCGACGCCGTCCTGCTCGGCCGCGAGCTCCTGCGCGACCCCTACTGGCCGCTGCGCGCCGCCCGCACGCTGGGCGTGCCGCCCCGCCGGCCCGACCAGTACCACCGGGCGTTCTGAGACGGGGGCGCCCCGTCCGGGGCGGCGTCACCTCCCGGTGGGGCGGCGGCACGGGTCGTGCTCCGGGCGGCGCCCGTCCAGGGCCTCGCGCAGGGCGCCGGAGAAGCGCGGGAAGTCCAGCTCGCCGGCGTCCAGCGCCCCGTCGACCACCTGCCGGGCGCAGGACCGGAAGACCTCGCTGAACGTCGAGTAGTGGACCGCGGGCGGGCGCGGCCAGGCCCGCCGTACGGCGAGGCGGACCGCGTCCGCGAAGAGCCTGAGCTGGCCGGCGGTGATCTCGCCGTCGGGATCGGGGCGCCCGGCCTCCGGGTCCCCCTCCGCCAGGAGCTCCCCGCAGGTCCGGGGCCGCACCCGGTAGTCGTCGTAGACGCTCTCGACGACCGGCGGGTAGCCGCCGCAGGCGAACAGCTTCTTCTGCGTCTGCGGCGTGGTCAGGAAGGCGATCAGGCGCTCCGCCTCCGCGGCGTCGGGGGAGCGGCTGGTGACGGCCAGGTTGGAGCCGCCCAGCACGCCGGTCCCGGGCAGCGGTCCCACGGCGAAGCGCAGCCCGTCGCCGTCGCGCATGGCCGGGTCGGAGGCGAGCCGGTGGAAGGCGAACGGCCAGTTGCGCAGGTAACCGGCCTGCCGGCTCCGGAAGGCCTGCAGGCTGCTCTCCTCCTTCAGGGAGAGGGCGTCCGCGCCGGTCCGGCGGGACAGCGCGGCCTGCCAGGCGGCCAGCGCCTCGCCCGCCTCGCGGGCGTCGTCCGGGCGGTCCAGGACGACCTCGTCGCCGTCCAGCACCTCGGCCCCGCCCGACAGGACCATCTCCAGGAGGTTGACCGTCCCGCCCTCGTAGTCGGCGAGCTGCCCGGCGTAGCCGTGCTCGGCGGCCAGCCGCAGGAGCTCGCCCGGCGTGCCGGGGGCGGGCAGGCCCTCCCGCCGGAACAGCAGGGGCGCGTTGGTGGCGAACGGCACGGCGTAGCGCACGCCGTCCACCTCGGTGGTGGTCAGGGCCTTCTCCAGGAAGGGGACGCCCGGGCCGGAGCCGGGGGAGAGCGGCCGCAGGTGGCCGTTGCGCGCGAACTCCGCGGTCCAGGCGACGTCCAGGATGAGGATGTCGTAGGCGCAGTCCTGGGACTGGGCCGCGGCGGCCATCTCGGCCCGCTCCTCGTCGGTGGAGTCCGAGATCTCCACCAGCTTGGCCTTCATCGTCGTCCCCGCCCGCCGGTTCCACTCGTCGACCACGTCGCGGCGGAAGCTCCCGGAGCTCACGTCACTGCTGGTCGCGATGGTCAGCTCGTGGTCCGTCGCGCACGGCGGGGCCCCGCCGGAGGGGGCGGGGTACGGCGCCACGCCGAGCGCGACCACGGTGAGGCAGCCCGCGCAGAACCCGATCCAGGCGATCCGGCTCCGGCGCGGGCGCGGCGGGCCGTCGTGCCCGGCGGTCACGACCACTCCCGGATCGTGGAGACCATCTGGCTCAGCCCTTTCTCCAGGTCCTGTCCCGCCTCCGCGCAGACGACGCGCTTGCCCCCGGCCCGCCGGCCGCCGCCCGCAGGCCCGCCGCCGCACCTGCCGTCGCCCAGGACGAGGACGTAGAGGTGGCGCACCCGCTCGGCCCGGGCCAGGGCCCTGACGACGGCGCGGCCGTCCGGCTCGTCGTCGAAGACGCCGCCGTCGGTGATGACCGCGACCGTGGCGCCGGACCGGCTGACGTGGCGGGGGATCTCCGCCAGCATCGCGGAGATCGGCGCGTCCCGTCCTCCCGGTTCGCGGGCCGCGATGCCCTGGGTCAGCCCGTCCAGGTCGTCGCGTCCGGCGCGCGGGCCGGGCTCGGTGACCTCGACGCCGTCGCCCGAGGCGTAGAACCTGCTCAGGGAGAGGCGGTCGGCGGGGACGAGCGTGTTCCGCACGGCGGAGAACGCCTCGCGGGTCCGCAGCAGCAGCGCCGCGGGGGGCCGGGACATGGAGCCGGAGGCGTCCAGGACGAGATGCAGGTCGACGCGGGGCAGCTCCCTCTCGATGCGCCGCCGTACGTCGTGCAGGGCGGCGGCGTCCCTGACCTGCGGGCTGCGCGGCGCGCTCCACGCCGGCGACGTCGCGGGGAAGAGCCCTCTGCGGCCGATCCACCGGCCGAACTCCGTCAGCACCCGCTGGGCCTCCGGTCTGTGCTGCCCGGCCCAGGAGACGGTGTGGAAGGGGTAGTCCAGCACGGACAGGTCGGGGGACGAGAACGCCTTGAGGGCGTCGCGCCCGCTCGGCGCTCCGCCGGGGCAGCCCTCGGCCGTCAGGCTCCGGGTGTTGTAGTCGTGCACGCTGTGCGCGGGCACCAGCAGCGCCGCCGTCTCCCGCTCCGCGGTGCCCGGATCCCTGAAGCGGCAGAGCAGGGCGCTGACGCTCTCGTCGAAGACCGTGCCGCGGGCCACGTCGCCGGAGCCGCTCAGCCGGGCCAGTTCGGCGGCCGCGACGAGTCCGGCCGACGAGAGGCCCGGCTGGGGGTGGATCAGGCGCATCTGCAGGGAGGAGCGCGCGGTGTCCGCCAGCGTCCTGAACCGGTGGCCGCCCTCGTCGGCGGGGCCGAGGGCGCGCTCCATGTCGTCGAACCGCTCGCCGAGCATGGCGAGCACCAGCGGGTCCCTGGCCACCGAGAACCCGCCGCCGAACGCGACCCGTGCGGCGTTCACCCGCTGCGTCACGTAGGCGGCCTCGCCGCTGCTGGTCGCCAGCCAGGCGTCCGGGCGTATCCCGAGGAGCCGGACGAACGGCTCCTCCTCCTGGCGCGCGTCCTTGCGCCGCCAGCCGTTCTCGAAACCGTAGATCATCTCGTCGATCGAGGGCGCGGCCCCCACCGATATCCGGTACGGCAGGCAGCCGTGCACGGCCGTGCCCGCGGTGAACTCGGCGGCGGCCCCGCGGAGCGCGTGGACGTTCTCCGGCGCCGTGACGACCTGCAGCTCACGCGGTGAGTCGCACGGCCCGTAGGCGCCGGACAGCCACAGGACGCCCTCGTGGCCTCCCCACACGACCAGCCCGGCCGCCATGCCGAGCGCGGTGGCGCGGTAGCCGCCGGCCACCCACAGGCGCACGGTCCGCAGCGCCCGGCCGAGCGGGCCCGCCCGCCCCCGCCCGCGCCTGCGCGGAAGCCTCCGCCGCAGCGCCGAGAGCGCGGTGCGGACCGCGCCGGTGACGGGTGAGAGCCACCCGGCCGCCCGCGCGCGCAGCGCGGCGAGCCTGCGGTGGTAGACCAGGCTGGCGGGCAGCGCGAGCACCATGACGGCCGTGAACCACCCGCCCGGCAGGGACGCGACGACGGAGCCGAAACCGTCGAACACCCACTGGGCGAGCCGCTCGACGACCACCGCGACCAGCAGGCTGGAGAACACCTCCCGGATCCGGTGCCCCGCCGTGCGGGGCGGGGAGGCCGGTGGCTCCTGCCGGTCGCCGGACATGTCACCCCGCATTCGAGAGGAAGGCGCGCCCATGAGGGAGGACCCGTCCGGGCGTCAGAGGACAGGGGTCGGAGGGGAAACGTTCTGACATGAAAGGAAACGAGCCTGGTGCGGGGCGGGTTCCAGGCCGTGGCGGTTCTCTGTGATCCCGGTCATACCACGGAAAATGTCATGATCTCCGGGGTGTGTCGACCGGTCGGGGCCGCCGGCGCCGTATTCCCCCGCATTCCTGCGGTGTGCGGTCCGCCGGGCGGGTGGCGTTCCTGCGCATTCCTGCGGTGTGCGGTCCGCCTGGCGGGACGGCGCGCCGGCATCGCGCCGAGACCCCCGCGGAAGGCGACGCGGGGGCCGGAAGGGCGGGGCGTCCAGGACCTCACGGACCGCAACCGCCGGACGCGTCCGTGGCCGCGGCCAGGCCGCGCAGCGCCTCCCCGTCCAGCCGCATGACCTCGATCTCGTCGAGCCCGCGGGCGTGCAGGCGGCGGTAGAAGCGCAGGGCGGGGTCGTTGGTGCGCAGCACCCACCACTCCAGACGGCCGCAGCCGCGCTCCACCGCGAGCCGGGCGAGGTGGCCGAGCAGCCTCCGGCCCAGCCCGCCGCCCCGGTGCTCGGGCCGGACGTACAGGTCTTCGAGGTGGATGCCGGGCCTGCCGACGATGGTGCTGTAGGTCGGATAGAACAGCGCGAAACCCGCGGGCAGTCCGCCGGCCTCCGCGATGACGGCCTCCGCCACCGGGCGCGGGCCGAACAGCGCCCCGGCCACGTCCCGCGGCCGGGCGGTGACCTCCCCGGGGAACCGCTCCGCCTCGGCGAGCTCGACGATGAAGCGGTGCAGCACGTCGGCGTCGCCGGGCTCCGCCGGGCGGATGAGCGGCTCCGCGGGGGTCGCCGGGGGCACGGACGCCCCGGGGGACGCGGGTCCGGGAAGCGCGGGCTCCGCGGCCGCGGAAGAGACGGGCCCAGGGGATGCAGGCCCAAGGGACGCGGTCGCAGGGAATTCGATCTTCTCCACCCGGGCATTGTGCATCAGCCCGTCCCGCGGTGGCCGTCCAGGACCAGGTCCATGGCCTGGCGCATCGCGTCCCTCACCCCCTCGGGCGCGTCACCGCGCCGGAGGGCGGCCAGGGTCGCGGCGCTCACGGCGCCGACCAGCGCGCCCACCAGGGCCGCGGCGGTGACCGGATCCAGCTCCTCCGGATACGCCCGGTGCAGCTCCCCGGCCAGTTCGGTCTGGGCGGTGACGTACCGCTGCAGCAACCGCGCCTGCAGCGCCGGGGCCGAGGCGGCCAGCCGTACCCGGAGCGCCGCCAGCCCGCTGGCCAGGTCGGCGTCCCAGCTGTCGCCGATCATCTGCTCCATGGCCCGCGCGAGCACGTCGAGGTAGCGCTCGCCGGGACGGCGTCCGGCGATCACCTGCACTCCCAGGTCGACCCGCACGTCGGCGTTGGCGAACAGGACGTCCTCCTTGGTCTGGAAGTGGAGGAAGAACGTCCGGGTGGACACCTCCGCAGCCCGCGCGATCTCGGCCACCGTGACCTGGTCGTAGCCCCGCTGCTCGAACAGGCCGACCGCGGCCTCGACCAGCGCCTGCCGCGTGCGCCGCTTCTTGCGCTCCCGCAGTCCCGGGTTCTCCGTCATGTGACCGGATCCTATTGCATCCCATGCATCAGTGCATTAAATGTATTAATACATCGAATGAAGCTATTGGGAGGGTTCGGCATGGGGAGCCTGGACGGGCGAGTCGTCCTCATCACGGGAGCGGGGCGCGGCATCGGCAGGGAGGAGGCCCTGTTCTTCGCGGCGGAAGGCGCCGCGGTCGTCGTCAACGACCCGGGTGTCGCCATCGACGGCACGGGAGGCGACCCCGGCGTGGCGGCCTCGGTCGTCCGGGAGATCACCGCCCGCGGCGGCCGGGCCGTGGCCAGCGCCGACAGCGTCGCCGACTGGCAGGGCGCCCGGCGCATGGTCGAGGCCGCCCTGGAGGCGTTCGGCGACCTGCACGCCGTCGTCAACAACGCCACCATCGAACGCAACCGCGCCATGGCCGACCTCGCCGAGGAGGACTTCGACGACGTCGTCGCGGTCAAGCTCAAGGGCGCCTTCGCGGTCACCCGGTGGGCGGCCCGGTACTGGCGCGAGCGGCACGACGCCGGCGTCCGCGCCGACCGGGCCGTCGTCAACACCTCCTCCGGCTCCGGCCTGTCCAACCCGCTGCCCGCGCAGGCCTCCTACGCGGCCGGCAACGCGGGCGTCGCGGCGATGACCGTCGTCGCGGCCCTGGAGCTCGGCCGGTACGGCGTGCGGGTCAACTGCGTCTCGCCCTCCATGGCCCGCACCCGGCTCACCCTGGAGGTCCCCGGCATGCGCGACCGGCCTCCGGCCGGGGGCTTCGACGCGCTGCACCCGGTCACCGCCGCGCCCGTGGCCGCCTACCTGGCCTCGGCGGACTGCCCGCTCACCGGCCAGGTGCTGGCGGTGCGCGGCGGCTCGGTCGCGGTCTGCCACGGTTGGTCGCACGGCGCGCGCCTCCACAAGGACGGCCTGTGGGCGGTCGGGGAACTCGCCGACCGGCTGCCGGGACTGCCGATGACCGACCCGTTCGACGCCCTCGCCGGGGCCCTCGGCGGCGCGCTCGGCACGGCCGGGCGCGCCCGGCTCCAGGAGATGATCGACGCCCTCCTCGACGGGCGCGGTCCCTCCTGACGGCCCATCCGCCGCTCCGGCCGGGCGCGCCGTACTGGCTGACCAAGCCGGTCGTGCTGGCCGCAGCCGGAGCCGTGCTGGTCTGCGCCCTGCTGTGGGCCGCCTTCGCGCGGCCCCGGCTGGTCCCGCGCGGCCTGCAGAACCTCGCGGAGCTGGGCTACCTGTTCGTCCGCGACCAGGTGGCCCGGCCCTTCCTCGGCAAGGACGCCGACCGCTGGATGGGCCTGCTGCTCAGCGTCTTCCTCCTGAGCTGGATCTGGAGCCTGACGGGAGTGATCCCGGGGATCCAGCTCCCGGTCTCCGCCTACCTGGCCTTCCCGGCGGTGATGGCCGTCGCGGTCTACGTCATCAAGATCTACGTGGGCGTGCGCGCGCACGGGGTGCGGGGCTACCTCGACGGTCTCGTCCCGCCGGGCCTGCCCCGGGGCCTGTACCTCGTGCTGCTCCCGATGGAGCTGCGGCAGAACTTCGCGACCTCGCTCTTCACCCACATGCTCCGCCCGGTCCGCGGCCCGTAGCCCTCAGCTCCGCGGAGGCGGTGCCGATGGGAGGGCGATACGGGTCGGGAGAAGGGCGGCGACGTGCTGGCAATCGTGATCGACGATTCGAGCGCCATGCGCCGGATCATCCGGGGGATCCTGGCGCGGCTGGGCTTCTCGGTGTACGAGGCCGCCCACGGCCAGGAGGCCCTCGACCTGCTGGAGGAGATCCCGACGACGCCGGACGTGGCGCTGGTCGACTGGAACATGCCCGTGATGGACGGGCTGGAGTTCATCCGCCGGGTCCGCAAGATGGACGGCCTGCGCGGGATGTGCCTGATGATGGTGACCACGGAGAGCGAGCACGGCCAGGTCGTGCGGGCGCTCGCCGCCGGTGCCCACGAGTACGTCACCAAGCCGTTCACGCCGGAGACGATCCACGAGAAGCTGCGCTACCTGGGCCTGGACTGCCGTCCGGCCGGCGACTGAGCGCCCGCCGGCCGCCCGCCGCGCTCTGCGGGGAGCGGCGGGCGGCGGCGGGCCCTGCGGGTCTCCGGCCGCGCGGCGGTCCGGGCCGTCGGGGGCTCAGGTCATGCGGCCGCTCAGGGAGCCGGTGCGTCGAGGACCGGGATCAGCTGCTCCTCCTCGTAGGCCAGGTGGCGTTCGACCTCCTCGGTGAGCCGCTCGACCTCGGAGAGCACCAGCAGCCGGTCCGCGCCGTCGGCGGAGACGACCCGCTGCAGCTCGTCGAGGAGTGCCGCGATCTTCCGGTGCTCCTCGTCCAGCCGCTCCAGGACCGGGGCGAGGTCGGGCCGCTGCCCGGCCAGGGCCGGGAACAGGCCGGTGTCCTCGTGGGTGTGGTGCTGGTGGAGCCCCCGGCAGAAGGTCAGGCAGTTCACCCGGAGCTGGGCGCCCAGGGTGTGGCCCGAACCGGCGATCTCCTTGCGGATCAGGGCGAGCTCGCGCCGGAAGGAGTCGTGGATCAGCCTGAGCGCCTCGCCGAACGACGCCGCCTCCATGCTCGGCGGACCGGGGACCTCCACGAGCGCGACCACCGGGATGACCCGGTCCGTCTTGGCCTGGTACTCGGCCCATCCCGGGTCGGCCTCGGCCGCGCGGGCGAAGGCGCGGTCGCGTTCGGCGCCCTCCAGCACGACGGCGTCCGCCTCGTAGGTGAACAGGCCGGTCTCGACCGTGACGCGGGGGTGGGCCGCCAGGTTGCGGAACCAGTCCGGGTGCTTCGGGGAGCCGCCGGCCGAGGCGATGACCAGGATGCGGTCGCCGTCGGGGAGGTAGCCGACCGGGGTCGTGTGCCGGGCGCCCGAGCGCGCTCCGGTGGTGGTCAGCAGGATCAGCCGGCTTCCCTCGAACGGGCCGCCGACCTTGCCCCGGTTGGCGCGGAACTCCTCGATGATCTGCTGGTTGAAGTCGTTGGGCATGTTCTGCGTTCTTCTCCTGGGTCTGGGGTCCCGCGGGCCGCGCGCGGGCATGGCGGATCACCGCCCGGCGGGGGCGGGACGGATCCCACCGCGGGACGGCCTCGGCCGCGGTGCGGGGATCGGGGGATCGGGAGGGGACGGCGCGCCGCGCGGAAGGCGGCGGACGCGGAGAAGGAGGGGGCGGGGACCTGGCCCGCCCGGCGCTCACGCCGTGGCCGGGCGCCTCACTCGTGCGTGGCCCATGGCCGACCCGGCAGTCACGATCTTGACCCTACCCCCGCGGGCGCGCCGGGACAACATGTTTTCCGCGACCGCTGCGGGCGCCGGGAGCGCGCGGCGGGCCGCCGGCGGGGCGGCCCCGGGTGACCCCGCTCGGCCCCGTCCCGCCGGGGAGAGGCCCGGTCAGCCCCGTCCCGCCAGGGAGAGGATCGTGCGGTGCGTGCCGTCGTAGCTGCGCGCACCGGTGAACGCCCCGGTGGCCTCGGCCAGCCCGTCGAGCAGCGCGACCGCCCGGGCCCGCGCCGCGGCGTCCAGGTTGCGCGCCAGCGTCACGTGCGGCAGCCACCGTCCCGGCGCGTGCAGCGGGTTGCCGCCGCAGGAACCGGCGAGCATCTGCCACACCTGCGCGTGCACGGCCAGCAGCCGGGCGTCCGGCACCACGCCCCAGGCCAGCACCCGTGCCCGGCCGGAGAACAGCAGCAGCGGTCCCAGCCTGGCCGGCACCGGAAGGCCGCTGAACGCCCCGGCGAGCGCGGCCGGCGCGTCGGGCGGCAGCCGGTCGCAGACCGCCAGCGTCAGGTGCGGGCGGTTGGTCGGGTGCGGATGCCGCGCCTGGCTGGGCAGGCCGTCGGCCGCCAGCCGGTCCCAGACCGAACGCACCGCGGAGTCGAGCGCGTCGTCGCAGGTCAGCTCGATGGTGTGCACTCCATCACGGTATCCGGCCCCGGTGCCGTCCCGGCGGTGGCCGGTCTTTTCCGCCGCGAACGGGAACCTTCTCCGCGCAACGCCTGTCTCACCGTGCATGGGACCGGAACACGGACAGGGAGAAGTCGCCATGACCGGTATGGGACGGATGACGGCACGCGCGGCGGTGGCGGCGGGCGCGCTCGCCGTGACCGCCCTCACGGGCGCCGCCGCGGAGGCGGCCGCCGGGGCGGCCGTCCCCCCGGCGTCCCCGGCGGGGGTCTTCACCGTGACCTCCACCGGGTCCGCCACGGGGGCGGGGGCGGGAGCCTGGAGGCTGCCGAGGAACTTCCTGCTCTACGAGGCTCAGGCGCGCAAGCCGGTGAGATACCCCGAGGAGGAGGAGTGGACGATCAGCGACCGGCGCAGGGACCTCGGCCTGCGCCCCTGCGGTCCGGGCCGGCCGGTGGACGCGGGCCGGGTGGGCACCCGCACGGTGACCTACTCGGCGCCGGAGTTCTACAAGGCCGAGCAGGTGACGGTCTACCGCTCCGAGCGAGCCGCGCGCGCGGCCGTGGCCGACGTCCTGAAGCGCGTCGGCCGGTGCCGTGATGACACGTCCGACCAGGTCGTCTTCAAGGGCTGGACGGAGCGCGTCGAGGCGGGCGACCAGGCCGCGCGGGTGGTCATCCAGAGCTACGACCGGGGCAGCGGGCGTCCCGCCATCGGCGGCCAGCGGGCCGTCGTCGTGCGCAAGGGCCGCGCCGTGGCGATCTACGTGCGCGCCGGCGAGTACGGCCAGGTGCGCCGTACGGATTTCAGCAGGCAGCTGAAGGACGCCAGGAAGATGGCGGCCAAGGTCTGCTCCCTGCCCGGCGTCTGCTGACCGCCGGGCGGGGAGAGGAGCCGGGCCCGCTACGGGAGGCGGCGCACCGGCGGGGCGGACGCGGGAGGGGCGGCACGGGTGGCGGCCCTCCCGCGCCCCTCGGACGGCAGGCCCGAGACGTACACGTCCGTGATGCCGTGAGGGCCGGCCGGTGCTCTCAGGGACCGGCCGGGGAGCGGTCGCCGGGCTCGTCCAGCAGTGCGGCGAGGACGGCGGCGTGGCTGCGGCCGGCGTCCCTGGTCGCGGTCAGCAGCGTCACCGTTCCGTCGCGGCGCAGCTCGCGGAGCCTGTCCAGGGCGGCACGGCGCTCGTCGCCGGCGAGCTCGCCGAGGTAGCGGTCGCGGAACCCGTCGAACCTCTCGGGCGCGTGGCCGTACCAGGTGCGCAGCTCGGTGGAGGGCGCGACCTCCTTGAGCCACAGGTCCAGGCGGGCCTCCCGCTTGGACAGGCCGCGCGGCCAGATCCGGTCGACCAGCACCCGCGCGCCGTCCTCGGGGGAGGGCGCGTCGTAGACGCGGCGCAGCCGTACGTGCGATGGCATCGTGTCCGTCCTTCCCGTCCTGCCGGTCCCGAGGGAGTCCGGGCGGCACTGCCGGTCCCGAGGGAGTCCGGGCCGTCCTGCCCGTCCCCGGGGAGGATGCCCCGCCCCGGCCGCGGCACGCCCGCCGGCCGCCCCCCGGGGGACCGGCGGGGCACGGCCGGTCCCCGGGCCCTCCCCGCCGCGCGGTACGAGGAACCTGACGGACACCGGGGGTGACGGCCGGGCCGGCGCCCGTCCGGCCGGATACGATCAACCGGACGGGACGGGATCCGGCCGGAGCCGCCCCGGCCCCGGAGCCCCTCCCCAGGAGCCGCGCGATGCCGACCCCTCCCACCACCCTCCCCTGGAGACGGGCCGCCGGGCCGCACGGCGTCCCGGCGTCCGCCGCCGACGCGGTGATCACGGCCGCGGTGGCCGCCGCGACGCTCTGGGCCGGACTGCGCTGGGCCGGCGGGGGAGCGTGGACCGCGGTGCTGGCGATCGGCGCGTCGGTGCCGCTGCTGTGGCGGCGGAGGGCACCCGTCCGCACCGGCGCGGTGGTGGGCACCGCCACGGCCGGGCTCGCGCTGGTCCACGCGGTGCCGCCGCTGCCGTACGGCGCGCTGGTGTCGGTGTACACCGTGGCGGCGCTGAGCCCGCGGCGGGAGCGGCTGGTGGGCGTGGTGGCGGGCGGGGGACTGCTGGTCGCCTCCCTGGCGGTGCCGGGCGAGCCGCCGGACTCCTTCGGTTACGTCGGCATGGCGTTCGCCGCCGCCTACGCGCTGGGCACCGGCGCGCGGGCGCGCAGGGCCGAGATCGCCGCGCTGGAGGAGCGCGCCCGCCGGCTCGAGGAGGAGCGCGCGGCGGCCGCCGCACGCGAGCGCACCCGTATCGCGCGCGACATGCACGACGTGCTGACGCACTCGGTCGGCGTCATGGTCGTCCAGGCGGACGCCGGTTTCCTCGTGACGCGCACCGACCCCGGGCGGGCGGAGGCGGCGTTCGAGGCGATCGCAGGGACCGGGCGCGAGGCGGTCGGCCAGCTCCGCCGCGTCCTCGGCGCGCTGCGGTCGGACGACGGCGGCCCCGGGCTCGCGCCGCCGCCGGGACTCGACGCCGTGGACCGGCTGGCCGGCAGGTTCGGGGAGGCCGGGCTGGAGGTCGTCGTCGAGTCCCGCGGCGAGGCGGGACCGCTGCCCGCCGATGTCGACATCGCGGCCTACCGGCTCGTCCAGGAGGCGCTGACGAACACCCTCAGGCACGCGGGGGCCGCCACCGCGCGGGTCCTGCTGCACCGGTCACCGGCCGGGCTGCGGATCGAGGTGACCGACGACGGCTCCGGCCCGGACGGCGCCGCCGAGGGGCACGGGCTGATCGGCATGCGGGAGCGGGTCGTGGCCTGCGGCGGCACGCTGCGGACGGGTCCGGGGCCGGGCGGGCGCGGGTTCGCCGTCGTCGCGGCGCTGCCGCTCGGACAGGAGGGGACCGCCGATGCCGCGCGTGCTCGTCGCCGATGACCAGGACCTGTTCCGCGGCGGTTTCTCCCTGATCCTGGACTCCCAGCCCGGGATCTCCGTCGTCGGCGAGGCCGCCGACGGGGCCGAGGCCGTCCGGCTCGCGGTCGAGCTCAGTCCCGACGTGGTGGTGATGGACATCCGGATGCCGGGCGTCGACGGGGTGGAGGCGACCGCCCGGATCTGCGCGCGCACCGCGGCCAGGGTCCTGGTGCTCACGATGTTCGACCTCGACGAGTACGTCTACGCCGCACTGCGGGCCGGGGCGAGCGGGTTCCTGCTGAAGGACGCGCACCGGGACGTCCTGGTCGAGGCCGTCCGCGTGGTCGCCGCGGGTGAGGCGCTGCTGGCCCCGACCGTCACGCGGCGGCTGATCGCCGACCTGGCGCGCAGGGGCGGCGCCGTGCCCCGCCTCGCGGCCCGGCTCGGCGAGCTGACCGCCCGGGAGCGGGAGACCTTGGAGCAGGTGGCGCGGGGCCGTTCCAACGCCGAGATCGCCTCGGCGCTGTGCGTGAGCGAGCACACGGTCAAGACCCACGTCAGCAACCTGCTGGCCAAGCTCGGGCTGCGGGACCGGGCGCAGGCGGTGGTCTTCGCCTACGAGTCGGGCCTGGTGGTGGCGGGCGCTCACTCCCCGGAATGAGCGCGGGTTCACTCCCCGCGGCGATCCGCACGGGCCCGCCGGCGGGCAGCATCGCAAGCCCGCCCTCTCCGAGGAGGCCCCGATGCGCCCGGCACCCGCTCCCGCCGCCGTTCCCCGCTCCGTTCCCCGCTCCCTTCTCCGTGCCGTTCCCGCCGCGGCCGTCTCCGCGGCCCTGCTCTTCTCCGGCACCGGGCTCACCCCGGTCCCCTGGCTGACCTGGCTGGCTCCGCTCCCGCTCCTGCTGCTCGCGCCGCGGGTGCCCGCTCCCGCCGCGGCCGCCGCTGCGTTCGCGGCCTGGACCGCCGACGGGCTGAACATGTGGGGCTTCCACCGGGAGCAGCTGGAGACGCCGGTCCCCGCCGCGGTGGCCGTCGTGACCGCTCCGGCGCTGCTCGCGGTCGCGGCCGTGCTGGTCTTCCGCGCTCTCGTACGGCGGGGCGGACCGGGCCGGGCCGCGCTGTCCGTGCCCGCGATCTGGGTGGGCGGCGAGTACCTGGTGTCGGTCCTGGGGCCGGACGGGGCGCTGTGGAGCCTGGCCTACACCCAGGCCGACGTGCTCCCGGTGGTCCAGCTCGCCTCCCTCACCGGCGTGTGGGGCGTCACCTTCGCGCTGACGGGCGTGCCGGCGGCCGCCGCCGCGCTCTGCGCCCCGGGGACGCCGCTCCGCCCCCGGCTGGGCACCGGTCTCGTGACGCTGCTCCTGCTCGCCGCGGCGGCCGGGTACGGGGCCGTACGGCTGGCCGAACCCGCGGGACCGAGGCGCACCGTGGCGCTGCTGGCCGCCGGCCTGGAGGGCGACTGGGCGCCCGTGGACACGGTGCGGGGCGGGGAGAAGCTCGCCGCCATGCTGGCCCGCCTGCGCGAGCTGCCTCCGGGCACGGACGCGGCGGTGCTGCCGGAGGGCGGTTTCATCACCGGCACGGCGGACCTCCCGCGGATCACCGGTCCGCTGGCGGCGCTCGCCCGCGACCGGCACCTGGACATCGTGGCGGGGGTGATCGTCACCGACGTCCGCCGGAACACGGCTGTGTTCTTCCCCGCCGCCGGAGGCGAGCCCGCGGTCTACCGCAAACGGCACATGGTGCCCGGCATCGAGCCGTACGAGCCGGGGGACCGGAACCTGCTCGTCGCCGGCGCGGGGGTGGCGATCTGCCGCGACCTGGACTTCCCCGCCTTGGCGCGCGAGTACCGCCGGGGCGGCGCCACGGTCATGTTCGTGCCCGCGCTGGACTTCGGCCGCGACGCCTGGCAGCACTCCCGCCCGGCGGTGCTGCGCGGGGTGGAGAACGGCTTCTCGGTCGTGCGCAGCGCAGCGGACGGCAACCTGACGGTGAGCGACCAGTACGGGCGCGTGCTGGCCGAGAAGAGGGCGGCGGGCCGTGGGATCGCCACCGTCGTCGCAGACGTCCCGGTGGGCGGGACCGGCACCCTCTACACGCGCTGGGGCGACTGGTTCGCCCTGCTCTGCCTGGCGCTGGCCGTCGTCGCCGGCCTGCCGCTCCTGCGGCGCCCCGCGCCCCCGGCGAACTGAACGTCGTTCGGATTTACTCTCGACGGGCCGGGGGAGGGCCGGGATGATCGGTGCACAGGCGGACCCCGACCCCGTGGAGGGAAGCGGATGGCGACCAGTCCCCGTATCGCGATCATCGGCGCAGGCTTCGGCGGCCTGGGCATGGCCATCCGGCTCAGGGGCGCCGGCGTCGAGTCGTTCACGGTCTACGACAAGGCGGCCGACGTCGGCGGCACCTGGCTGGTCAACACCTACCCCGGCCTCAGCTGCGACGTGCCGTCCTACCTCTACTCGTTCTCGTTCGCGCCGTCCACGCGGTGGACCCGCCGCTACCCGGAGCAGCGCGAGATCCTGGCCTACCTGCGGCGCTGCGCCGACTCCCACGGTCTCCGCCCCCACCTGCGGCTGAACACCGAGGTGACCGAGGCCCGCTTCGAGGACGGGACGGGGACGTGGCGGCTGGTCCTCGCCGACGGCACCGAGGAGGAGGCCGACGTCGTGGTCTTCGCGACCGGCCAGCTCAGCCGCCCCCGGCTCCCGGACATCCCCGGCGCCGAGGACTTCGCCGGGACGGCGTTCCACTCGGCGCGCTGGCGGCACGACCACGACCTGACCGGCCGCTCCGTCGCGGTCATCGGCAACGGCTCCACCGCCGCCCAGTTCGTGCCGCGGATCGCCCCGGTGGCCGGGAAGCTGACCACCTTCCAGCGCACCCCGTCGTGGATCGTGCCCAAGAACGACTTCCCCTACCGGCCCTGGGCGCGCCGGCTGCTGCGGTACGTGCCCGGGCTCCGCAGGGCCTACCGGTGGTCGCTGTTCTGGCGGCAGGAGGTGATGATGCTGCCGATCGTCCTCCCCGCGGTCGGCCGGATCGCCGAGCGGCGGTGGGCGGGGGCGTTCCTGCGCGAGCAGGTGCGCGACCCGGAGCTACGGCGCAGGCTCACCCCGGACTACCCGATCGGCTGCAAGCGGGTCGTCATCGCCGGCGACTACTACGCCGCGCTCACCCGCCCCGACGTGGAGCTGGTGAGCGAGCCGATCGAGCGGATCACCCCCACCGGGGTCCGCACCGCCGACGGCCGCCTGCACGAGGCGGACACGCTGATCTACGCGACCGGCTTCCGCGCCACGGAGTTCCTCGCGCCGGTCGAGGTGACCGGCCGGGGCGGGCGCAAGCTCGCCGAGACGTGGAGCGACGGGGCGTCCGCCTTCCTCGGCATGACGGTCCCCGGCTTCCCGAACCTGTTCATGATGTACGGCCCCAACACCAACCTCGGCCACAGCTCGATCGTGCTGATGCTGGAGCACCAGGCCGGATACATCCTGCGCTGCGTGCGGCTCATGATGCGCCACCGCCTGGCCTGGATGGAGGTGCGGGAGGAGGCGATGGCGGCCTACGACCGGCTCGTCCAGGAGGCGCTGAGCCGTACGTCCTGGCAGGGCGGCTGCACCAGCTGGTACAAGACCGCCTCCGGCCGGGTCACCAACAACTGGCCGTTCAGCACCCTGCGGTACGGCAGGCTGACCCGGCGCCCCCGGCCGGAGCACTACCACGTGAAGGCCGCCTGAGGGCCGGACCGGGCCGGAGGGGCGGGGCCCGGACCGGACCGGCCCGGCTCAGCGCCCCGCGCCCGAGCGGCGCTTGGCCCAGACGTCGAAGGCCACGGCGATCAGCAGCACCACGCCCTTGAAGAGCATCACCCGCTCGCTCGGCGCGCCGATCAGCGACATGCCGTTGTTGATCACCGCCATGATGAGGCCGCCGGTGATGGCGCCGACGACCGTGCCGACCCCGCCCTGCACGGCGGCGCCGCCGATGAAGGCCGCCGCGATGGCGTCCAGCTCGAAGCCGTTGCCCGCGGTGGGACCGGCCTGGTTCAGCCGCCCGGCGAAGATGATCCCGGCCAGCGCGGAGAGCACCCCCATGTTGACGAAGATCCAGAACGTGACGGACTTGACCTTGATGCCGGACAGGCTCGCGGCGTGCACGTTCCCGCCGATCGCGTAGATGTGGCGGCCGAAGACGACCCGGTTCGTGAGCAGCGTGTAGCCCAGCACGAGCGCGGCGAGCAGCACCAGCACCCACGGCAGGTTCTTGAACCGCGCCAGCTGCACGATGACCGTCATCACCACCGCCGCGGCGGCGGCCATCTTCAGCGCGAACACCGGCAGCGGGTCGACCTGCTGCCGGTAGCCGATGCGCCCCTGCCGGGCCCGCCACTGGGTGACGACGATCCCGGCCACCACGGCCACCCCCGCCAGCAGGGTGAACAGGTCAGCGCCGTCGAGCGGGCCGAGCCCGATGTTGCCGAGGAAGCCCGGGATGAAGCCGTTGGCCAGCGTGCGCACCTCGTCGGGGAAGGGGCCGATGCCCTGGTTGCCGAGCACGGTCAGCGTCAGGGCCCGGAAGATCAGCATCCCGGCCAGGGTGACGATGAACGCCGGGATGCCGAAGTAGGCGACCCAGTACCCCTGCCAGGCGCCGATCAGCGCCCCCGCGGCGAGCGTGACGAGCAGCGCCACCGGCCACGACACGCCCATGTCGACCATCAGCACCGCCGCGATCGCGCCGCAGACCGCCACCACCGATCCCACCGACAGGTCGATGTGCCCGGCGATGATGATCAGGATCATGCCGATCGCGAGGATCAGAACGTAGGAGTTCTGCACCATGATGTTCGAGATGTTCTGCGGGTTGAGCAGCTCGCCGTCGGTCAGTACGGAGAACAGGACGACGATCAGCGCGAATGCGATGTAGATGCCGCTCTGCCGGAGGTTGACGGAGAACCGCCCGCCCGCCGGCGCGGGCCCGCCGTCCCGGGCCTTCCCGGAGGCCGCGGCGCCGGCCGCGGGCGGGGTGCCGTCCGCCGGGAGCGCGTCCCTGCTCGTCTGTGTCATCGCTCCTTCTCCTTGGTCATGAGCTGCATGAGGCGCTCGGGGGTGGCCTCGGCCCGCGTCACCTCGCCGGTGATCCGCCCGGCCGACATGGCGTAGACGCGGTCGCACAGGCCCAGCAGCTCGGGGAGCTCCGAGGAGATCACGAGCACGGCCCGGCCCTGGTCGGCGAGCCGGCCGATGATGGAGTAGATCTCGTACTTGGCGCCCACGTCGATGCCGCGGGTGGGTTCGTCGAGGATCAGCACGTCGGGGTCCGTGAAGATCCACTTGGCCAGCACGACCTTCTGCTGGTTGCCGCCGCTGAGCTTCCCGGTGACCGACAGCACGCTGGGGGCCTTGATGTTCAGCTCGCGCCGGAAGCCGTCGGCGACGCCGTACTCCTCGTTGCCGTCGATCCAGCCGCGCCGGGCCAGCCTGCCGAGCGCGGCGGCCGAGACGTTGCGCCTGATGTCCTCGATCAGGTTGAGGCCGTACCGCTTGCGGTCCTCGGTGGCGTAGGCGATCCCGTGCGCGATGGCCTCGCCGGGGGAGCGGAGCCGGACCTCCCGGCCGTCCTTGTAGAGGCGGCCGGAGATGCCGGTCCCGTAGCTGCGGCCGAACACGCTCATCGCCAGCTCGGTACGGCCGGCGCCCATGAGCCCGGCCAGGCCGACGATCTCCCCGCGCCGCAGCACGAGGTTCGCCCCGGAGACGACCACGCGGCCGGGCTGGGTGGGGCTGTGCACGGTCCAGTCCTCGATCCGCAGCACCTCGGCGCCGATGCGCGGCTCGTGCGGCGGGAACCGGTGCTCCAGGTCGCGGCCGACCATGCCGGAGATGATCCGGTCCTCGGTGACCTCGGCGCCGCGCATGTCCAGCGTCTCGATGGTCCGCCCGTCGCGCAGGATCGTCGTGGAGTCGGCCACGGCCCTGATCTCGTTCAGCTTGTGCGAGATGATCACCGAGGTGATGCCCTCGTCGCGCAGTCCGCGCAGCAGGTCGAGCAGGTGCGCGGAGTCCTCGTCGTTGAGCGCCGCGGTCGGTTCGTCGAGGATGAGCAGCCGGACCCGTTTGGACAGCGCCTTGGCGATCTCCACGAGCTGCTGCTTGCCGACCCCGAGGTCCACGGCCCGGGTCACCGGGTTCTCCCGGAGCCCCACCCGCTCCAGCAGCTCGGCCGCCTCGGCGTTCGTCCGGTTCCAGTCGATCAGGCCGCGGCGGGTCCGCTCGTTGCCGAGGAAGATGTTCTCCGCGATCGACAGGTACGGGCTGAGCGCGAGCTCCTGGTGGATGATGACGATGCCGCGCCGCTCGCTGTCGCGGATGCCGGAGAACCGGCAGGGCTCGCCGTCGAAGACGATCTCTCCCTCGTAGGACCCGTGCGGGTAGACGCCGGACAGGACCTTCATCAGCGTCGACTTGCCCGCGCCGTTCTCGCCGCAGATCGCGTGGATCTCGCCCCTGCGCACCGCCAGGTTGACGTCCCGCAGCGCGTGCACGCCCGGGAAGGTCTTGGTGATGTTGCGCATCTGAAGTATGTGGTCGGCCATGCCGCCCCCCTCCGCCCCGGGGCCCGCCCGCCCGGGTGGCCGGGGCGGGCGGGCGCCGTGTCGCTACTTGAGCTGGTCTTCGGTGTAGTAGCCGGAGTCGACGAGGACCTGCTTGTAGTTGTCCTTGTAGACCACGACGGGCTCCAGCAGGTAGGACGGGACGACCTTGACGCCGTTGTCGTAGTCGGTGGTGTTGTTCACCTCGGGCTTGCCGCCCTTGAGCACGGCGTCGGCCATCTTCACGGTGACCTCGGCGAGCTTGCGGGTGTCCTTGTAGACCGTGGCGTACTGCTCGTCCGCGATGATCGACTTGACCGAGGCGACCTCGGCGTCCTGGCCGGTGACCACCGGGTAGGGCTGGTCGGCGGTGCCGTACCCGCTGCTCTTCAGCGCCGACAGGATGCCGATGGACAGCCCGTCGTACGGCGAGAGCACGCCGTCGACCTCCGCGTCGGAGTACGCCTTGGTGATCAGGTCCTCCATGCGCTTCTGCGCGGTGGCCGGGTCCCAGCGCAGGATGGCGACGGTCTTGAAGTCGGTCTCGCCGCTCTTGACGACCAGGGTGCCGTCGTCGATGTACGGCTTCAGGGTGTCCATCGCGCCGTTGTAGAAGAACGTGGCGTTGTTGTCGTCCGGCGAGCCGGCGAAGACCTCGATGTTGAACGGGCCCTTGGCGTCGCCGTCGGATCCGTCCGCCTTCTTCAGGCCCAGGCCGACCAGGAGCGAGGTCGCCTGCTGCACGCCCACCTTGTAGTTGTCGAAGGTGGCGTAGTAGTCGACGTTCGGGGTGTTGCGGATGAGCCGGTCGTAGGCGATCACCGGGATCTTCGCGTCGGCCGCCTGCTGCAGCTGCGTGGTGATCGCGGTGCCGTCGATCGAGGCGACGATGAGCAGCTTGGCGCCCTTGGTGATCTGGTTCTCGATCTGGTTGACCTGGGTGGGGATGTCGTTCTCGGCGTACTGCAGGTCCACCTGGTAGCCGAGCTTCTCCAGGGAGCTCTTGACGTTGTTCCCGTCGTGGATCCAGCGCTCGGACGACTTGGTGGGCATGGTGACGCCGACCAGGACACCCGCCGCCCCCGGGCTCTGGGCGGCCTGCTTGTCCACGGTCTTGGTGGTCGAGCCGCAGGCGGTCACCGCCAGCGCCAGGACCAGGCCCACCGGTACGGTGACCAGCTTCGCGAGCCTCATCTTCTCTCCTTAGGGGGTGACGCGGACGCCGGTGCGCGGACGCCGCGACCGGCCTGCGCCGGATCGCCCGGCCCGCCGGTCTGCTCGGCGGTGTTAGCGCTCACATTTCATTGTGAGGACCATCGCGGTGATGGATCGGGGGTTGTGAGCAGCTATCAAATGCCCGGGTGGCCCGGGAGTCAAGACCTGTGACAGCACCGTGACTTCGTCCGGCGCGCCCGGGCCGTACGGTGCGCGAACGGGCCGGACCGGGGGAGGCCGCGGGGGATTGCCGTCCGGCGGCCGGGTAGGGAGCGGCCATGAGAACGCACTGGCTTTTCACGGACGGCGGGTGGCGGGCGAGCGCGAGCACCGCCGCGATCGCCGTGGACGATCCCGCGACCGGCGAGCGCGTGGGCGAGTGCCCGCGCGGCTGCGCCGAGGACGTCGAGGCCGCGGTGCGGTCGGCGCGCGCCGCCGCCGGGGGCTGGGCGCGCATCGCCCCGGCCGAGCGCGGCGCGCAGCTGCGCGGCGCCGCCGCCCGGATCAGGGAGCACGCCGACGAGCTGGCCCGGCTGGTGACCAGGGAGATGGGCAAGCCGCTGGCGGACGCGCGCGGCGGCGTCGAGGCCGGCGCCGGAACCCTGGAGCAGTACGCCGAGCTGGGCCCGCTGCACGGCGGGCGCAGCCTGCAGGGCGGCTGGGGCGCCACCGACCTGATGGTCCGGGAGCCGCGCGGGGTCGTCGCCGTGATCACGCCGTGGAACGACCCGGTGGCGATCACCTGCGGCCTGGCCGGCGCCGCGCTGGTGACCGGGAACACGGTGGTGCACAAGCCGTCGGAGCGCACCCCGCACACCGGGGCCCGCCTGGTCGAGCTGCTCGCCGAGGACCTGCCGCCGGGCGTGCTCGCCATGGTCGCCGGGGACGCCGGCGTGGGCGCGCCGCTGGCCGTCCACCCGGAGGTGGACCTGGTCGCCCACGTGGGCTCCACCCGGGCCGGGCGCGAGATCGCCGCCGTGGCCCGCTGCCGGGTGCTCCGGGAGAACGGCGGCAAGGACCCGCTGATCGTGGACGAGGGCGTCGACCCCAAATGGGCGGCCGCGCAGGCCGCGCTCGGCTGCTTCGCCAACGCCGGGCAGATCTGCACCTCGGTGGAGCGGATCTACGTGCACCGCTCGGTCGCCGAGCCGTTCACCACCTGCCTCGTCGCCGCGGCCGAGGCGCTGCGCATGGGCCCGGGCCTCGACGAGGCGACCACGCTCGGCCCGCTGGTGGACCGCCGCCACCGCGAGGCCGTGCACGAGCATGTGCGGGCGGCGGTGGCCGCCGGGGCGCGCCTGCTGACCGGCGGCCGGATCCCCGACGGCCCCGGCGCCTTCTACCCGGCGACCGTGCTGGCCGGCTGCACCGACGAGATGGTGGTGATGACGGAGGAGACGTTCGGACCGGTCGCGGCCGTCCGCGTGGTCGAGAGCTTCGACGAGGCGCTGAGCTGCGCCAACACCGGGGAGTACGGCCTGGCCGCCACCGTGCTCACGCCCTCGCTCGCCCACGTCCAGCGGGCCTGGCGCGAGCTGCGCGCCGGCACGGTGAAGGTCAACGCCGTCTTCGGCGGGGCCCCGGGCGGCGCGGCGCAGCCTCTGGGCGCGAGCGGGGAGGGCTTCGGCTACGGCCCCGAGCTGCTCGACGAGATGACCCACACCAAGGTCGTGCACATCGCCGCCCCCTGAGCGGCCCCGCCGAGCGGCCCCGCCGGACCGCATGCCGGGACGCCCCGCCGGACCGCGCTCTGCGCCGCGCGCCGGGCCGTCCGCGGGCGGCCCGGCCGGAGCGCCCGCGGGGACGGGCCCCCGAACCGTCCCGGCGGGCGCTGCGGAGGGCGGTTGCGCCGTCTCCCTGGCCGGACAGTGACCGTTGCCGTACTTTAGGTGAACTCGACTGTCTCTCCCAGCGGGGGTGGCCTGTGGAAACCTCGGACGGCAGGGTCGTCGTCCTCATCGTGGTCGCGTTCATCGCCTTCTTCGTCGGCCGGCGCTTCCAGCGGACGAAGGACACCTGGGCGGGGTGGGGCAGCGCCGTCAAGGAGGCGAAGACGGCCGCGGACAAGATCCCCAAGGCGAAGGGCGACGCCTGGGCGGCGGTGCGCGGCATGGCCGTGGTCGGCGTGGGGGCGCTGATCCTGATCGCGATGGTCGCCAACGCGATCAGGTACGGCTGAGCCGCGCTCCTCCCCCCTCCGGGGCCGCCCAGGCGGACCCGCGCCCCGCTCGCGTTCCGGGCCGCTCAGGCCGACTCGCGCACGACCAGCTCGGCGGGGAGGATCACCGGTTCGGCCGGGCCGCCCTCCAGCAGGCCGAGCAGGAGCCGCGCCGTGGCCGCCGCCTGGTCGCCCATGGGGCTGCGGACCGTGGTGAGCGGCGGGTCGCTGTAGAGGGACGCCTCGATGTCGTCGTAGCCGACGACCGCCACGTCGTCGGGGACCCGGCGGCCCGCCTCGCGCAGCGTCCGCAGCGCACCGATGGCCATGAGGTCGTTGGCGGCGAACACCGCGTCCAGCGCCGGATCGTCCTGGAGCAGCTGGCGCATGGCCTCCACCCCGGAGATCCGGGTGAAGTCGCCGATGGCGACGATCGACCGGCGGCCGGTGTCGCGCAGCGTCTCCCGGTAGGCGGTGAGCCTGTCCTGCGAGGCGGTCATGTCCAGCGGCCCGGCGATCGTGGCGATCCGCCGCCGCCCCTGCTCCAGCAGGTGCCGCACGGCCTGCGCGGCGCCGCCGAGGTTGTCGTTGTCGGCGTACGGCACGTCCACCGGCACCCCGAGCCTGCCGTGGGAGACCATCGGCAGGTCCAGCCGGGCCAGCACGGCGGGCAGCGGGTCGGCGCCGTGCATCGACACGAGCATGACGCCGTCCACGTGCCCGGCCGAGACGAACCGCTCCACCCGCCGGTGGCTCTCCGGCGAGCCCGCGAGCATCAGCACGACCTGCTTGCCCGCCGCCTCCAGTTCGCGGCTGGCGGCGCGCACCACCATGGAGAACATGGGGTCGTCGGAGACGAGCCCGGCCGGCGGGTCGGAGACGATCACGGCGATCGCATCCGTGCGCTGGGTCACCAGGCTGCGGGCCGCGGGGTTGGGCACGTAGCCCAGCTCCTTGACGGCCCGCATGACCAGCTCGCGGATCTCCGGCGTGACGGTGGCCTGGCCGTTGACGACCCGGGAGACGCTCGACTTGGACACTCCTGCCCGGGCGGCGACCGCCTCCAGAGTGGGTCGTTTCATTCCGGTCAACGGACTCCGTTCCGCTGGATGACGTCGCGGTACCACAACGCGCTGTCCTTGGGGGTGCGCCGCTGGGTGGAGAAGTCGACGTGCACGATCCCGAACCTCCGCCGGTAGCCCTCGGCCCACTCGAAGTTGTCCAGCAGCGACCATACGATATAGCCGCGCAGATCGGCGCCGCCCTCCAGCGCGGCGTGCACGGCGCGCAGGTGCCCGTCCAGATAGGCGATCCGGTCGGTGTCGCGGACCCGGCCGTCATCGCTCACGACGTCGTCGAAGGCCGCGCCGTTCTCGGTGACGAGCAGGCCGACCTCGGGATAGTCGGCCGCCAGCCGCAGCAGCAGGCGGGACAGGCCGGTCGGCACGATCGGCCAGCCCATCGCGGTGACCGGCGCCTCGGCCGGGCTGAAGCGCACGTCCTCGGTGCCGGGCCAGGCGGGGTCGGCGGGTTCGCCGGGGCCGGCCTCGACCACGCACGGGTTGTAGTAGTTGATCCCGACCAGGTCGATCGGCTGGTGGATGGTCTCCAGGTCGCCGTCGCGGATGTGCGCCGTGCCGCCGTGCCGCCGGACGATCTCGAGCACCTCGGCGGGGTAGTGCCCGCGCAGCGCCGGGTCGAGGAACTGCCGGGTGAGCAGCGCGTCCACCCGGCGCACCGCCTCGGCGTCCGCCTCCGCGACGGGGGCGGACGGGTCGTGGACCTGCGCGGGGGTGACGACCGGGGAGGAGTTGATCACCAGGGTGATCTCCTGGGCCCCCGCCGCGCGCAGCGCCCGGGTGGCCAGGCCGTGACCGAGCAGCAGGTGGTGGGCGGCGCGGAAGGAGGCGGCCGGGTCCTGCACGCCGGGCGCGTGCACGCCGGAGGCGTAGCCCAGGAAGGCCGCCACCCACGGCTCGTTGAGCGTGATCCAGTTCCGGACCCGGTCGCCCAGGCGGGCGTGCACGAGCTCGGCGTACTCGGCGAACCGGAAGGCGGTGTCGCGCTCGGCCCAGCCGCCGGCGTCCTGCAGGGCCTGCGGCAGGTCCCAGTGGTAGAGCGTGGCGTACGGCGTGATCCCGGCGGCGAGCAGCTCGTCGGTGAGCCGGTCGTAGAAGGCGAGCCCCGCCGGGTTGGCCGGGCCGGAGCCCGTGGCCTGGATCCGCGGCCAGGCCACGGAGAAGCGGTAGGCGTGCAGCCCCAGCTCGCCCATGAGCCGCACGTCGCCCGCGTAGCGGTGGTAGTGGTCGCAGGCGACGTCGCCGGTGTCGCCGCCGGCCACCTTGCCGGGCGTGTGGGAGAAGGTGTCCCAGATGGAGGGCCCGCGGCCGTCGGCCGCGGCGGCGCCCTCGATCTGGTAGGACGCCGTCGCGGCGCCCCAGACGAAACCTGCGGGGAAGTCCGCCCGCCCCTCGGTCAGGTACGAAGGCGCGGTCCCCCGAGCGTTGACGACGGTCATCCCTTGACGGCTCCTTGCATGATTCCTCCGATGATCTGCTTGCCGAGCAGGCCGAACACGATGACCAGCGGCAGCGTGCCGAGCGCGGTGCCGGACAGGCCGAGCACGTAGTCGTTGACGTAGCCGGCGGCCAGGGTGGACAGGGCGACCTGCACCGTCGGGTTCTCCGGGGTGAGGACGACCAGCGGCCAGAAGTAGTCGTTCCAGGCCGACATGAAGGTGAGCATGCCGAGCACGGCCGCCGCCGGGCGGGCGACGGGGAGCACCACGTGCCAGAACAGGCCCCAGGTGCTGCAGCCGTCGACCCGGCCGGCCTCCAGCAGCTCGGTCGGCAGGGCCCGCGACAGGAACTGCGTCATGAAGAAGACGCCGAAGGCGTTGACCAGGGCGGGCACGACCAGCGCGTACATGCTCCCGGTCCACTCCAGCTTCACCATGAGCATGTAGAGCGGGATGATGCCCAGCTGCGAGGGGACCATCATGGTCGCCACGGTGAGCAGCAGCAGCGCGTTGCGGCCGCGGAAGCGCAGCTTGGCGAAGGCGAACCCGGCCAGGGTGGACAGGAACATCACCGACAGGGCGATCGTCCCGGACACCAGGACGGAGTTGAGCATCGCCAGGGCGAAGGGCACGGTGTCGAAGACCCGGGCCACGTTGGCGAAGAAGTTCCCGCCGGGCAGCAGCGGGGGCGGCACCTCGGCCAGGGCCGCGTTGTCGCGGGAGGCCACCACGACGCTGTAGTAGAGCGGGAGCGCCGAGAAGAACGCCACCGCCAGCAGGGTCAGGTAGGTGAGCCGGCCGGCGCCGCCGACGCGGTACCGGGCCCGCCGGGGCGCCGCGGGGGGCGCCTGGGGGACGGTGGTCACGTCAGTCCTCCCTTCGTGCGGCGGGTGAGCAGGTAGTTGACGCCGGCGGCCAGCGCGATGAAGAGGAACATCATCCAGGAGATGGCCGAGGCGTAGCCGAAGTCGAGCTTGGTGAAGTTCTCGTAGATGAACAGCGCGAGCGTCTGGTACTGCCGGTCGGGCCCGCCCGAGACGCTGTAGGTGCCGAACAGCAGCGGCTCGGCGAGGACCTGCATGGCGCCGATCGTCGAGGTGATCACCACGAAGACGATCGTGGGTTTGATCATCGGGATGGTGATCCTGCGGAGCTGGGTGAGCTCGCCCGCCCCGTCGAGGGTGGCCGCCTCGTACAGCTCGCGCGGTACGGCCTGCATCGCGGCCAGGAAGATCAGCGCGTTGTAGCCCGTCCACCGCCACATGATCATGACGGAGATGGCGGCGTGCGAGCTGGCCGTGCCCTCGTTCCAGGCGATCGGGTCCACCCCGACCAGGGAGAGCACCCAGTTGATCAGGCCGAAGTCGCGGCCGAACAGCTGGCTGAAGATGACCACCACCGCCACCACGCTGGTCACGTTGGGCAGCAGCAGCGTGACGCGGAAGAGCGTCTGCGCCCGCAGCGGCCGGTTGAGCAGGTGGGCCAGCCAGATGGCCAGCACCAGCTGCGGCACGGTGGACAGCACCCCGATGGACAGGGTGTTGAAGGTGGCGTTCCAGAAGTAGTCGTCGGCCAGCAGCGTGCTGAAGTTCTCCAGGCCGACGAAGGTGTGCTCGTCCTCCAGCAGCGTCCACTCGTGCAGGCTCACCCAGGCGGTGTACACCAGCGGGAAGAGCCCGAACGCGGAGAACAGCAGGAAGAACGGCGCCACGTAGGCGTAGGGCGAGCCCTTGGTGTCGAGGCGGTGGACCCACTGGCGGTACAGGGCCCGGCGGGGGCCGTGGCCGGCCCGCACCGGCCTGCCCGGTGGGGCCGCCGCCGGGCGGTCCGGTGCGCGCGTGGCCATGGCGGCTCCTTTCGGCGCGTGAGGGGGTTACTTGATCTTCTCGATGTCCTTGAGCGCCTGGGCCCAGGACTCGTCCGGCTTCTGCTTGCCCTGCTCGACGCGCTGCAGGGCGTCGCCGAACGCCTTGAAGATGTCGCCGACCTTGGGGCCCACCTTCTGCGGCTTGAGGGACTTGGCCGCGTCGGTGAAGATCTTGCCGATCGGGGCGTTGCCGAAGTACGGGTTGACGTACTCGGCCACGGCGGGGTCGTCGTACAGGGCCGGCAGCGAGGGCAGCGCGCTGGCCTCCTTGAAGAGCCTGATCTGGCTCTCCTTGCTGGTCAGCAGGTCGATCAGGGCGGCGGCCTCCTTGGGGTGCTTGCCCTGCTTGGGCAGCATCAGGTGGGTGCCGCCCTGGTTGCCGCCGCCGCCGGGCACCGCGGCGATGTCCCAGGTGCCCTCGCCGGGGTTCTGGTCCTTGATCGTGCCGGTCTTCCAGGCGGGGCAGACCATGGTGGCGAAGCTGCCCTTGGCGATGCCGGTGTTCCACGGCGGGCTGAAGGCGGCGAGCTTGGCCGACAGGCCCGCGTCGATCATCTGGACCGACAGGTCGAAGGCCTTCCTCACGTCCGGGTTGGTGGCGGCGACGACGTTGTACTGGTCGTCGTAGTAGCCGACCGGGGCCTGCTCGACCATGGCGCGGAAGTGCTCGCCCGAGCCGTCGGTGAACGCGGCGCCCCCGACCTTCGCCGCGGCGAACTTCTTGCCCGTCTCGATGTACTGCTCCCAGGTCGGCCAGAGCTTGGAGACCTCGTCGCGGTCGGTGGGCAGGCCGGCCTTCTTGAACAGGTCGGGGCGGTAGCACATGGCCAGGCCACCGACGTCGGTGCCCAGGCCGAGGAGGGCCGAGCCGTCGTTGGAGACGCCCTGCTGCCACTTCCAGTCGAGGTACTCGCCCTGCCGCTTGTCCAGGCCGTAGTCCTTGAGGTTGTGGAACTTGTCGGGCAGCGGGGTGAAGGTGGCGACGTAGCCGCTCTCCACCGCCACGACGTCGGCGGCACCCGCCCCGGTGGCCAGCTGTGTGACGAGGTTGGTGTGGTGGTCGTTGAACTGCGCGCGGCGCTCGACGATCTCCACGTTGGGGTGGGTCTTCTTGAACTCCTCGTACAGCGGCGCGAAGTGGAAGTCGCTGAACAGGCCGACGGTCAGCTTGATCTTCTCGGCCGGGGCGCCGGAGCCGGCGTCGGCGGCCGTGTCGGTGCCGCCGCCGCCGCAGGCGGCCGCGCCGACGGTCAGCGCGACGGCGGCGAGCATCGGGGCGAGGGGGCGGAGCTTGCCCATGGAACCCTCCCAGGGTCCAGAAAAACGATCATGAAGAGAGCGCTCCCTGGAGAGGTTGTTCTCTCCGGCGTTCCCTGTCAACGTCCGTCCGGATAACGATCCAGGTCACGGGGGCGCACCCGCAGCTCACCGGACGAGAAATCGCTCCCTTCCATTTCTCTTTATAACCGCAGGTGAAAGCCGATGAAAAGGGATCATGACGAAAGTGAGGGAGCGCTCCCACGGGTGCGCGGAATTCTTCCGGTGGGCGTTCGGATCGTTACACGACGGTTAACCGCGTGCTTGACAAGGGATCGGGACAGGGAGGAATCTCTGCTCCGAGAGCGCTCCCCGAAACCGCCCCCCTAGCGAGGAGACGCCGTGCACCCGTCCCGAAGACCCGGCCGCGCCCTGACTCTGCTCGCCGCGGCGGCCGCCCTCGTCGCCTCCCTCCTCGCGGCCCCGGCCACGGCGGCCGGCGCCGCCGCCGAGACCCTGCTCTCCCAGGGCGGGCAGGTCACCGCCTCCTCCACGGAGAGCGCGGCCTTCCCCGCCTCCGCCGCCGTCGACGGCGACCCCGGCACCCGCTGGTCCAGCGCCTTCGCCGACCCGCAGTGGATCCGCGTCGACCTCGGCGCCGTCGCGACCCTCAGCCGGGTGGTGCTGAACTGGGAGACCGCCCACGCCCGCGCCTTCCAGGTCCAGGTCTCCGGGAACGGCGCCGACTGGACCACCGTCCACTCCACGACCACCGGGACGGGCGGCGTGCAGACGCTGGAGGTCTCCGGCTCCGGCCGCTACGTCCGGCTGTACGGCACGCAGCGCGCCACCCCGTGGGGCTACTCCCTGTGGGAGCTCCAGGTCTACGGCACCACCGGCTCCGGCGGCGGCGAGAGCCTGCTCTCCTACGGCAAGCCCGGCGTCGCCTCCAGCTCGCAGCACGACGGGAACTGCTGGGAGTGCGTGCCCGCCCGGGCCTTCGACCGCGACCCGGCCTCCCGGTGGGCGACCGCCGACTGGGCGGACCCGGGCTGGATCTACGTCGACCTCGGCGCCACCGCGCGGATCAGCAAGGTCGTGCTCCAGTGGGACCCGGCCTACGCCAGGTCCTTCCAGATCCAGGTCTCGCCGGACGCGGCGAACTGGACGACGGTCTACTCCACGACCTCGGGCACCGGGTTCAAGCAGACGCTGGACGTCTCGGGCACCGGCCGCTACGTGCGGATGTACGGCACCGAGCGGGCCACGCCGTACGGCTACTCGCTGTGGGAGTTCCAGGTCTACGGCACCGGCGGCGCCCCGACCCTCCCGCCGCCGCTCCCGCCGGATCCGGCCGACCCGCCGCGACTGGTCTGGCACGACGAGTTCGACGGCCCGGCCGGGGCGAAGCCGGACCCGGCCAAGTGGACCGCCGACCCGGGCACCGGGCCCAACAACGAGCTGGAGTACTACACCGACCACCGCAACGCCGCGATGGACGGCGCCGGCCACCTGGTGCTGGAGGCCCGCAAGGAGGCCACCCCCGGCTCGACGTGCCCGCGCGACCCGCTGACCGGGAGCGGCACCTGCCAGTACACCTCGGCGCGGATGAACACCGGCGGCAAGTTCGAGTTCACCTACGGCCGGGTCGAGGCCCGGATCAAGGTGCCCGAGGGCAACGGCCTGTGGCCCGCCTTCTGGATGATGGGCGCCGACTTCCTGGACGGCCGGCCGTGGCCGTACAACGGTGAGATCGACATCCTGGAGGTCCTCGGCAAGGACGTGAAGACCTCCTACTCCACGGTCCACGCGCCCGCCTACCACGGCGCCGGCGGGATCGGCTCGCCCTACACCCTGCCGGACGGCGCGGACTTCTCCGACGACTTCCACGTCTGGGCCGCCGAGTGGGACAGCAAGGGCATCGTCTACAAGCTGGACGGCCGGACCGTCTTCACGCTCGACAAGGCGCAGGTGGAGGCGACCCGGGGGCCGTGGGTCTTCGACCACCCGTTCTACATCATCCTCAACCTGGCGGTGGGCGGCGACTGGCCCGGCCCGACCGACGCCACGACGCCGTTCCCGGCGCGGATGCTCGTCGACTACGTCCGCGTCTACCGGTAGAGCCCCGGCGGCCCGGCCCTTCCCCGGGCCGCCGGTCCCCGATCCCCGGGACGCCGTTCCGCGGCGGCGTCCCGGGGTATCACCGTCGACATGGCCAGAGAACCGGATGAACTAGCACATATCAACCCATTCGATCTCTTCGATGCCGAGGCGGAGCGTCTGGACCGCCACTTCTCGGGGCTCGACGCCGCGGGCTGGGCGCGCCCCTCCCGCTGCGAGGGCTGGTCGGTGCGCGACGTCCTGGCCCACCTCGCGGGGGAGGAGCTGTACAACCACGCCTGCCTGGACGACGACATCGACGGGTTCCACGCGATGCTGGAGCGCGAGGGCGTCGAGGGCGGCCTGGCCGGCTTCAACGACTGGTGCGTTCGGCGCCGCCGGGACCTGCCGGTGGAGGACGTGCTCGCCGAGTGGCGGCACCGCAACGGCGAGACCCGGCGGCGCATGCGCGCGCTCGGCCGGGACGCGCCGCTGCCGACCTCGGCCGGGCCGTACCCGGCGGGCCTGCAGGCGTTCCACTACGCCTCCGAGTACGCCACCCACGCCGACGACGTGGGGGCGCCCGTGGCGGAGGACGAGTTCGACCACCGGATCTGGTGGCGGACCGAGGTGGGCGTGTTCGCGCTCTGCGAGCGGGACCCGGGGGTCCAGGTCGAGGTGACCGCCGAGCGGATCTGGGTGTGCGCGCACGGGGTGAGCGCGCAGGTGCCCGCCCCGGTGTTCGTCGAGGCGACGGTCGGCCGGCTCCCGGAGGGCCACCCGCTCGACCGCGCGCTCGACGACCGGCTCGACCACGAGCTCCGCGAGGAGCTGCGCTGCCTCGCCTGAGCCGGGGCGCCGCCGCGGCTCAGGCGGTCCTGTCGCGGACGCGGACCGGGCGTGCCGCCGGGTGCGTCAGCGGAACTCCTCGTCGTCCTCCCCGGTCGGGGCGGGGCCGATGCCCAGCGTGGTGTCGGCCAGCTCGTCGTCCGGCACCCGGCCGGTCGGCGGCTGCCCGGCCGTACCGCCGGGGCCGCCCCCGCCCGAGGTGCCGATCCCCCCGGTACGGCCGGCGATGTCGGCGTCCGCCTGCTCGCGGGAGATCTTCCGGGGCGCCCGGACGCCGGGGGTGCGGCCCGCGAAGCGGGGGTCGTCGCCCGCGTTCGTGGCGAGTTCCTCGGCGAGCTGCTTGGGACTCTTCTTCTCCTCAGCCATGGCGCATGCCCTACCCGGCGGACGCCGCCTCACGCGCCCTTTTTATTCACTTTTATACCGCTTTAGCGGGTTATCCGGCCCCGAGCGGGAACGAGATCGGTCCCGGCGGAACCGCGCGCGGCGACTGTCCGGCGCGCGGGCGAGGAGGTGTGCCATGGCACTCATCGAGCGGGAATGCGTCCGGCGGCTGCTGGAGTCGTCCGATCCCGACACGGCGCTGGTGTTCGTCCGCGGCGACTGCATGGTCCTGTCCGACGCGCAGATCGACCCGGAGCACCGCAGGCTCGTCGTCACGCGCCGGCGCGACCTGGACCGGCACCTCGGCGGAGGCGGCACCATCACCGAGGAGCAGGTGGACCTGCTGCTGGAGCGGCTGGAGAACGCCGTCCGGGACCTCGGCGGCTGAGCGCGGCCGCGTGTTCCGCGAGGCCGTTCCGGAGCGTTCCGCGACGGCCGTGCCGGACCCCGGCGTCTGAGACGCGCCGGGATCCGGCGCGGCACCGCCCCGGAACGGGCCCGGTGCGGCACGGCCCGGGGACGGCCCGGTGTCAGCCCGCGGTGGACTGCGGGGCGGCGGCGGGGGTGCGGCCGAGCAGGAACTCCTCCATCACGAGGGTGGCGGCGCCGAGCGCGACCGCGTCCGGCCCGAGCCGGCCCAGCACGATGGAGACCCTCTCGTACGGATGGGCCAGGGAGTTCTCGGCCGCGGCCTGCTTGATCCGGGTCAGCCGGTGCCGGCCCAGCAGGTGCCCGGCCCACCCGCCGATCACGATCCGCTCGGGGTTGAACAGGTTGATCAGGTTGGCCAGCCCGGCCCCGAGGTATTCGGCCGTCTCGTCGATGACGGGGTGGCCCGACTCCACCAGCTCGCTCAGGGCCGACTGCTCGTCGACCGCCTCGGCGGACAGCCCGGCCCGGGCCAGGACGCCCTCGGCCCCGATGTAGGCCTCCAGGCAGCCGCGCCCCCCGCACCGGCAGGGGCGGCCGCCCAGCTCGATCTTGGTGTGCCCCCACTCGCCGGCGCTGCTGTCGGCCCCGCGGTAGGTGATCCCGTCGGTGACGATGCTGGCCCCGACCCCCGAGCCGATCAGTGTGACGATGGTGTGGCGCGTCCCGCGTCCCGCGCCGAACCAGAGCTCGGCCTGGCCCATCGTCTTGGCGCCGTTGTCGACGTAGAGGGGGAGCGAGGTGCCCGCGCGCAGGAGCGTGCCCAGCGGGACGGCGTCCCAGCCGAAGGTCTGCGCGTGGATGAGCGCCTCGGGGCCGTTCTCCACGATCCCGGGCACGCCGACGCCCACGCCGAGCACCCGGCCGCGGTCGACGCCGCTGCCGGCCAGCACGTCCTCGACGCCGGACAGGATGTGCCCGGCGACCAGCTCGGCGTCGTGCCGGGACGGGTGCAGCGGGCGGTCGGCCTTGGCCCGCTCGTTCATGTCCAGGTCGAACAGCTCGACGCGGACGTGGGTCTCGCCGACGTCCACCCCGATGACGTAGCCGAACTCCGGGTCGACGCGGAGCAGCACGCGGGGGCGCCCGCCGTCGGACTCGACCAGCCCCGCCTCGACGACGACGCCCTCGGCGATGAGGTCGCCGGTCACGTTGCTGACCGAGGCGGCGCTCAGGCCGGTCAGGCCGCTGAGCTCGTGCCGGCTGGTGGGTCCCGAGAAGTAGAGCGTCCGCAGCAGCACCGCGCGGTTCCCCTTGCGGAGGTCGCGTACCGTCCTGCGTTCGGGCCTGACCATGGTCTTCCTTCCCCCGGAGCTGGGGCCATGTTATGTCACGCCGTGAAGTAAGTCACCGGCGCCCCCGTGATGATCCCGCACCCGGCCCGCTCCCGCACCGCCGCGCCGCTGGCGTTACCGAAGTGTTCCCGGGAGAGTTCTCCTCTTTTTTTAAGGTTTGCACTATGTTGTGGGTCACCTCGGCCGAAGGCCTTGAGGTGGTGGTACGCCGCGGCGCGGACGCGCAGCGCACCCCCTGTCCCACCGAAGGAGAGCCACGATGATCAAGAAAGCGTGCGGAGCCCTCGCGGTCGCGGCGATGGCGGCCGGCCTCGCCGCCTGCGGGGGAGGAGACGGCGGGGGAGAGGGGAGGACGCTGACCTTCTGGTCCTACCAGCCGCTCACCCCGCAGGGCGGGCAGCTGCTGGAGAAGCTCCGCACGGACTTCGAGAAGGCGAACGGCGTCACGGTCAAGCTCGTCCAGATCCCCAAGGACGACTACAACACCAAGCTGGGCACGGCCGTCGCCGGCAAGAGCGCCCCCGACGCGGGCTACCTCGACCAGCCGCTGGTCTCCCGCTACGCGCAGGACGGCACGATCCTCCAGGTGCCCGCCGGGACGATCGACGAGAAGGAGTTCTACGCCGGCGGCCTCGACACCAACCGGGTCGACGGCAAGCTCTACGGCCTGCCCCTGGACATCACCACGGTCGGGCTCTACTACAACAAGAAGCTCGTGCCCGCCCCGCCCAAGACCTGGGACGAGCTGAAGCAGACCGCCGAGCGCGTGCACGCGGCCGACCCGAAGGTCGCCGGCATCGTGGTGCCCAAGGGCGACGGCTACGGCGCCTGGATGTGGCCCGGTTTCGTGGCGGGCGCGGGCGGCACGCTCGTCGACGAGAAGGCGAAGAAGGTCGCCTTCGACGCCCCGCCCGCCGTGGAGGCCCTGCAGCTCTGGGTGGACCTGCTGAAGTCCTCGCCGCGGAGCATCACCGACGCCGACAAGGCGTTCGAGAACGGCCTGGCCGCCATGACGATCAGCGGCCCGTGGGACATCTCCACGATCAAGGACCAGTTCCCCGACCTCGACTTCGGCGTCGCGCCGCTGCCGTACAAGAACGAGCCCGCCAGCAACATCGGCGGCGAGAACGCGGTGGTCTTCTCCGGGACGAAGAACGCCGACCTGGCCTGGAAGTGGCTCAAGCACCTGACCGCCGCCGAGAACAGCGTCGCGCTCGCCGAGGCGGTCGGCGGCTACCCGGCCAACATCAAGGGCGCCGAGATCGCCGCGGGCAGGATGGGCCCCGAGCACGCCGTCTTCATCGAGGCGCTCGAGTCCACCCGCGCCCGGCCCGCCGTGCCGGAGTGGATCCAGATCAACGACGAGATCATCGCCCCGGCCCTGGAGGCGGCGCTCACCGGCAAGGCCACGCCCCAGCAGGCGCTGAGCGACGCGGGGGCCAAGGCCCGCACCCTGCTCGGCTGGGACGGCTGAGCCCTCCCCGCGAGACACGAGAGAGGCAGATCCCGTGGCATCTCCGGTGCCGGCCGAAAGGCCCGCCGCGACGCCCGCGCCCGGACGGCGCCGCCGCCGTCCGGGCACCGTGCGCCGCGACCACCTCGCCGGGTGGCTCCTGGTCGCCCCCGCCGTGGCCTACTTCGCCGTCTTCCTGCTCCATCCCGCGCTGTCGGCGCTGTACTACAGCTTCACCGACTGGGATCTGCGCACCGAGGCGAACTGGGTCGGCCTGGCCAACTACGCCGAGCTGTTCACCGACGACGTCAAGTACCCGCACTTCTGGAAGTCCGTCGGGGTCACCCTGCAGTACACGCTGATCGCCGTGCCGCTGACGCTCGGCACCGCCCTGGCCCAGGCGCTGCTCGTCAACGCCGTGCGCAGGGGCTCCAACGTCTTCCGGCTGCTGCTGTTCCTGCCCGTGGTCACCGCCGAGGCGGCGGTCGGCGCCATCTGGCGCTGGCTCTACGACCCGCAGTACGGGCTGATCAACGCCGCCCTGGGGCTGTTCGGCGTGCCCCCGCAGAACTGGCTCAACACCCCCGAGCTGGTCATCCCGGCGCTGGCGTTCATCGCCGCCTGGCAGTGCGGCATCTCGATGATCATCTACCTGGCGGGGCTGAAGGGCGTGCCGAAGCCGATCATCGAGGCGGCGACCATCGACGGCGCCGGGCCGGTCCAGCGGTTCCGCAAGGTCGTGCTGCCGATGCTCCGGCCCACCACCTTCTATCTCATGGTCACCGGCGTGATCGCGGCGCTCCAGGTCTTCGGGCTGGTCTACGTGATCTTCTCGGGAGGGGGCGGCAAGGGCGCCGCGGGCGGCCCCGAGCAGTCGGGCCTGACCTACGTCCTGCACCTGTACCTGTTCGCCTTCCGCTACGACGCGATGGGCGCGGCCTGCGCCATGTCGTTCATCCTGCTCGTCTTCATCATGATCATCACCGTGCTGCAGTTCAGGTTCGTCAAGCAGGAGGCCTCGTGAAAACCGTGCGCACCGGTGCGGTCAGGCCGAAGTTCCGGCTCGCGCCCGTCTACGCCGCCCTCGTCCTGCTCGCCGCCGTGGCGGTCGTGCCGTTCCTGTGGATGCTGGCGACCTCCTTCAAACACGGCCCCGACATCTACACCAAGGTGCCGAACCTGCTCCCGCTGGACCGCAGGACGGGGGGGTGGTCGGCCACCCTGGAGAACTACGACTACGTCCTCGGGCTGAGCGGCCTCGGCCAGGCGTTCCTCAACAGCCTGTGGGTCTGCCTCGTCCTGGTGCCCGGCAAGCTGCTGCTCGACGCCTTCGCCGCCTACGCCTTCGCCCGCATCCCCTTCCCCGGACGGGACAAGCTCTTCGCCGTCCTGCTCGCCGGCATGATGGTGCCCACCATCACCCTGCTGGTGCCCCGCGTGCACATCACCCAGCAGCTCGGCATGTTCGACTCCGGCTGGGGGCTGATCGTGCCCAACCTCGTCTCCGTGCTGGACATCTTCCTGCTCCGGCAGTTCTTCCGCTCCCTGCCCGCCGAGCTGGAGGAGGCCGCGCTCATCGACGGGGCCGGCCGGATGCAGATCTTCTGGCGGGTCGTCCTGCCGCTCTCCAAGCCGGTGCTCGCGGTCGTCACGATCACCAGCTTCATCTTCCACTGGAACGACCTGGTCTGGCCGCTGGTCGTGCTCAACGACCCCGAGCTCTACACGCTGCCGCTCGCGCTGCAGCAGCTCACCAGCCAGTGGGCGGGCCGCGCCTACTACATCATGGCCGGCGCCGCGCTGGCGGTCGTCCCCGTCATCATCGTGCTGCTGGTCTTCCAGCGGCGCATCCTGGAGGGCATCGCGTTCACCGGCCTCAAGTCGTAGGCCGCCGGGCGCCCGCCCGCCGTGCGCGCCGCACCCGCGGCCGCCGTACGCGCCGGGCCGGACCCCGCCCGCCGCGGATCCGGACCCGGCCCGGCGCACCCGCCACCCCGTCCCACCCGTCAAAGGAGTCCCGCGTGCCCATCGAGGTCCGCGACGGAGCAACCGTCCTCGACGGCGAGCCCCGGATGCTCGTCACCGCCGACTACCCCTACTACCGCGACCACCCCTCGGTCTGGGCGGACCGGGTCACGGCCATCCGCGACGAGCTGGGCATCACCGTCATCACCTGCTACATCCCCTGGCGCCACCACCAGCCCGCGGCAGAAGCGGCGCCGGACTTCACCGGCGCCACCCACCCGAGCCGCGACGTCGTCGGCTTCCTCTCGCTCTGCCGCTCCCTCGGGGTGCGCGTCATCGCCAAGCCGGGGCCGTTCATCCACGCCGAGACCGACTTCGGCGGCCTGCCCGACTGGGTGGACCCGCAGGCCAACGCCCTCATCGAGCCCCTGCTGGACGCGGCCGGCGCCCCCTGCCTGTGGGCCGGGCGGCAGCTGCCCGCCCCGCTCGGCGCGGCCTTCGACGCCCACGTGAACCGGTGGCTGCGGGCCGTCGGCACCCAGGTGCTCGCGGGCGCCCGGGACCCGGACGGCCCCGTCGTCATGATGCAGATCGCCAACGAGGGCGTCTTCACCAACGGGGCACTGCCCCTGTCGGCCTACGACTACAGCGCCTCCGGCCTGGCCTTCTTCCGGGACGGCCTGGCACGGCGGTACGGCACGACGGCGGAGTACAACCGCCTGCACGGCACGGCCGTACGGAGCTGGGACGAGATCGAGCCGCCCCGGGAGTGGACGGCGCCCGCGCGGCCGCAGGACCAGCTGGCCTACGCCGACTGGGGCCGCTTCCACGCCGAGTACCTCACCGAGGTCTACCACCGCTGGGCGGCGGCGGTCGACTGCCCGGTACCGGTCGTGGTGAACCTCAACCCGCCCGCCGGGGACCACCACTCCTTCGACGACTGGCTGGCCCGGGTCCGCCCCGAGATGTGGGACGGCATCGCCTACGGCTTCACCAACTGGATGGGCGTGGTCTCGGCCGACCCGGACGCCCAGGCCCGCTACGTGCTGGCCGCCAAGCGCGCCCCCGGCCCCAATCTGGAGGAGAACTGGGGCTTCTCCGAGCTGTACGACCGCGCCTACGCCGACGCCGCCACGAGCTTCCACCAGAGCCTGCTGGCCCTCGCCGCCGGCGCGACCGGCTTCAACGTCTACACCGCCGCGGGCACTTCCGGCTGGCCGCGGGAGCTGGACTCGGTGCACGCCGAGCCGTACCCGGACTGCGCGCCCATCGGCGCCGACGGCACCGCCGGCGAGAAGGCACCGGCGGTGCGCGCCCTGGCGGACTTCCTCGCCCTGCACGGCGCCGAGTTCCTGGAGTGCGTCCCGGTGCGGGGCGGGGCGTTCGGGCTCTACCTCCCCTACGCGGGCATCGCCGCCTGGGCCCCGCCCGGCTCCGGCGGCCCCGAGTGCGGCCGCGCGCTGCGGGACTTCCACGACCGCATGCGCGCCGCGGGGCTCGACTACCGCGTCCTCGACCTGGAGAGCGCGCACGCGCTGGACCCGGTCTCCTTCCCGGAGCTCACCGTGCCCGGCGGCCCCTTCATGCACCGCCGCGTCCAGCGGCTGCTGGCCGGATACGCCGGCAGCGGCGGCCGGCTCCGCGTCGACGGCGCCCTGCCCGGGCTGGACGAGGAGCTGCGGCCCTGCCGGATCCTCGCCGACGCCCTCGGCGCGGCCCCCTCCCCGGCGGCGGACGGACCGGCTCCGCGCGGGGCGCGGGTGGTCGAGGGCGACGCCGACGTGTTCCTCCGGGTGCACCCGGAGCGCGACGTCGCCTACCTGACGGTGCTGGCCATGAGCGGCCACGAGGGGCCGGTCCGGATCGACCTGGACGGGCGGGAGGTGGAGGTCGTCACCGCCCGCGGCGGGGCGGCCGTGCTCCGCCTCGTCGCGGGCGCCCTGGACGACTTCCTCGTCAAGGGCGTCAACGGCCACCTCGGCTCCGCGGTCGCGGCCGGGGCGCGGGCCGGAGGCGTGCGGCACACGGCCGAGGCCCCCGCCGACCTGTCCCGGATCGGCGGCGCCGTGATCACGGAGCCGTGTCGTCTGTCCCCCCTCGGGTAGGTAACCGGGGTTCCGGCCGTGTCGCGCAGGTCCGAGCCCGGGACGGCAGGACACGGCCGGAGCCAGGCCCGTCCCGGGCGGGGAAGATCGGGGGACGAACGCATGGGCGAGGACGTGAGATCCGGCCGGGAGCGGCCGGGGGGCACGGTGGTGGACATGCCGCTGCGGGCCGTGGGCCCGGACTACTCGGGACCGGGGGTGGAGGCCGAGACCGCCCCGGACCGGCGGGGACCCGCGACCGGTCCCGGCGGCCGTGACGGCTACGTCACCCTCTACACTGCCCGGGCCTCCTCGGGAGGCGGCAGGGCCGGGCGGGTGGCGTCGGACGACGGGCTGCTCGACCTGGAGATGAGGGCGCCGCGGCAGCTCGGCGGACCCGGAGGCGCGCCCAACCCGGAGCAGCTCCTGGCCGCGGCGTACGCGGCCTGCTTCCACAGCTCCCTCGCGCTGGTCGCCGGGCGGAGCGGGGCGGACACCGCGGACGCCTGCGTCGAGACGGCCGTGGAGCTGCGCAAGCGCGGCAAGAGCGACGACTACGCGATCGGCGTCGAGGTGACGGTCCGCCTCCCCGGAGTCGACCGGAGCACCGCCGAGCACCTCGCCGAGCAGGCGCACCGGCACTGCCCGTACTCCAAGGCGCTGCTGGGCGGCGCGGAGGTCCGGGTGCGCGTCGCCTGACCCGGACGCCGGCCCGCTCCGGCCCGGCCCGGCCGGGTCCGTCCGGCCCGGGACCGGCGGTTTCGCCGGGGCCGCCGGCCCGCCCCGGGGCGGGCCCGCGCCAACCGCGCTCCAGGAATCGTCCCAGGAACCGGCAGGGATGCGGGGCGCGCCCCGGATGCGGGTAGTCAACCTGCGTCGCGGCGGTGACACGGCGGTCTCCGCAGGGGAGAGCGCGCCCGCACCGGTGACGCAGGGGGAACGCATGCAACGCAACACGGTCGTGCGCGCCGTGCACGACATCGGGACGGCCGTCTGGTTCGGCGGCGCGCTGATGGGCGCCGTCGGGCTGAACGGCGCCGCCTCCGAGGTGAGCGACCGGCGCGAGCGCGCGCGGGTGGCGAACGCCGGATGGAACCGGTGGGCGCCGGTCAACGCCGCGGGGATCGCCATGAACCTCGCCGGCTCGGCGGGACTGCTCCTGGCCAACAAGGGGCGGGTGGCCGCCCAGCAGGGAGTGGTCGCCAGCTCGCTGGTGAAGGCGGCGGTGACCGGCGCGGCGCTGGCCGCGACCGTCTACAGCAGGAGGCTCGGCGCCGCGCTCGACCGGGCGGGCGACGTGCCCGCGGAGGGCGCGGTCAAGCCCGACGAGGACACCCCGGAGGAGATCGCGCGGGTGCAGCGGCGGCTGCGCGCCATGCAGTGGGTGGTGCCGGGCCTCACCGGCGCGCTGGTCGTGCTGACCTCGCTCCACGGTGAGCAGCAGCGGCCCGGCGAGGTGGTCCGGGGCGTGGTGCGCCGGCTCCTCCCCGGCTGACGGGGGCCGCTGACGGGGCTACCGAAGGGGCCGCCGTCCCGGCTGCGGCGGACGGCGCTTCCGGCGTCCTCCCGGGGCGGGACCTCTCCGAGAGCGCGGGTCGGCGCCTCGTCCGGGATCGTCCGGGATCCTCAGGGACGGCAGGCGGGCTCACGGACCTCCGTCATCGCCGGGACGGCCGAGGAGGCCGACGGCCCGGCGGAGGCGGAGGTCCGCAGCGTGCACGAGCGGTCCGGCAGCGCGAGGGTCAGGACCACCAGCACGGCGGTCAGGATGAACGTGGCCGCGACGACGCAGACGAACTCGCGGCGGCTGGCGGTGTGGCCGAAGCGGTCCCACGTGATCCGCCCCTCCGGCCGTGCCGCGTTCAGCGCGTCCATGCGGGAGGCGAAGGCGCGGTCCTGCCGGCGCAGCGCCTGCTCGATCTCCGCGAGGATCTGGTTCTCCCGCCGCGACAGGCTCATGACGGGTCACCGCCCGGCGGAAGGCCCGCGCGGCGGGGTGCCTGGGCGGTCGGCTTGACGCTGCTCAGAGGTGACATGGCCGTCCAAGAAAGGAGGGGGAGCACCTATCGGCTGTTCTCCAGCCAGTAGGACGAATTCCCTGCCATGTCGTGATCACGCCCGATCCGTGGGCGGATCGACAAACTTTGGCACCCGAATCAGATGATGGAGTTGAATCTCACCTTTTCATGGTGTTCGTCTTGAGTCGTGCCGTACGGCCGTGCGGCGGGCCGCCCGGTTCCGCCGCTCCGGGGGCGCGCCCCGCGAGGCGCCGCCGGCCGCGCCGCCCGCCGCCGACCCGCGGGCGGCGCGGGGGATCAGGGGAGCGGGCGCCCCGTCCCCTCGCCGGGCAGGTAGCCCCCGTCGCCCTCCGCGGTCCGGCCGGACCCGCCGTCGGGGTCGTCGGTGTCCCCGGCCACCCAGTCCAGGTCGGCCCCCACGTGCCCGCCCGAGGGCGCCTGCGGCCGGGTGTCACGGGGCGCGTCGTCCTCCGGTCCCGTCTCCACCGGGCCCCTCGCCCGCCGGGAGGCGTCCGCCGGATCGTCGAACGGCCCCTCGAACCCCTCCGGCATGGGGGAGGGGCTGGGCCCGGCGACCGTCTCGATGTGGTCGCGCTCGTCGGCCCGCGCCGCCACCGACTTGGCGTCGGAGCCGGCCGCGGCCGGCTGCTCGTCGTCGCGCCCGGCCATGAAGCCCATCGGCCGGGACCAACCGCTCTTGGGCGCGGCCTCGTCGCGGGGGTTCCCGCCCGGCTTGGCGTTGGAGCCGCGGATCGACCCCGGGCCGATGTCACCCCCCATGTCGTGCAGCTCCGGGTCGAAGGTCGTGCCCTTGTACTGCTCCCGTTCGGCCGCCTTGCGGTCCTCTTGCTCGCTCATCGTGCTCCTGCCTCCTTCCGCTCCCGTCCAGGGCTCATTCGGGCTCCACCCGCATGGCGGCCTCCTCGGCCGTGTATCCGCCGCGGTCCGGTCCCACCTCGTCGGCGACCATGTCCTTCTCGGCGTCGGAGCGCAGGCCCTCGTCCGTGTCGACCAGGCGGCCCGCCGGGCGCGGCTCGTCCCACACGGTGCCGGACGGCTCCTCCGGCTGCGCCGACCAGCCCGGGCCGGCCTCGTCGTCCCGCTCGTATCCGGTGTCGAGGTCGGACCCCACGCCGAGCCCGCTCGTCTGGCTCACCCCGCCGTCGAGGTCGTCCGGGACCTCCGGGTCCAGCCCGCCCCCGGTCCCGGCGCCGGAGCCGGCCGCGCCGGCCGTCGTCCCGGCCCGCTCGTCGGCTCCGAACACGGGCTGCTCCTCGGGGACCTCCCGGTCCAGGCGGCCGTCCAGGGACTCGCCCTGGATCTGCTCGTCGACCGTGGTCCCGAACTCCTCGACCGCGACCGGATGGTCGCCGGGCAGCGGGGCCTCCTGCGGGTCCACCGCCCACTGCTGCTGCGGCGTGCCGTCCTGGAGGTCCGGGATGCCCTCGTCCTCGAACCGCGAGTGCGGATCCTGCTCCGGTATGCGCTCGCTCACAGCGACTCCTTCCTGCTGTTTCCCCCTACGGTCTCCCGCTGCCCAGCGGGCTGTGGTGGTAACAGCCGGACGGGGTCAGATCTCCTCGGAGGGGTTGGTGGGGTCCAGCTGGCGCGGCTGCGCCTGGGCGGCGATCTTCGGGTGGTGCAGGTCGAAGGCGGGCCGCTCGGAGCGGATGGCGGGGATCGCGGTGAAGTTGTGCCGCGGCGGCGGGCAGGACGTGGCCCACTCCAGCGAGTTGCCG